>JAPLNJ010001202.1 GCA_026692885.1 Planctomycetota bacterium
ATTGGGCTTGGGCGGTGGAAGAATCATGGCTCGATCATGTAAAAATGGCAGGTTCAGAAAGAACCTGCCATGAGCTAGCAAAATCTGTGCCGATCCTGACGCCTTTGCTGAAAAATTCTAAAGTAAGTGGCATTGGGCGCTGGCTGCCGGCAAGACGCTCACGACCCAAGCCACCTGCACTTAGCGCTTCTTGTCCGCGGCCTTGGTCTCCGGCTTCTTGTCGCCCTTCTTCACTTTCTTGTTCTTCTTGTCGTTCTTTTGGCTGTTGTTGCCCTTACCCATTGTTCGTTCCTTTTCCCAGAGATTGCTGAACCGGCCTAAGTCGCGTGGCACGAAAGTGCTGAGTGGAGGCAGACATCCGCGCTCCGTTGGGCTGCAAATATACCACACAGTGACGCCGGGAAACAATGGCCTCAGCAACCCGTTTCAGACGTTCAAACTCGCCCCGACCAAGTGCCGAGCGTCACCAAGATGATGTCCGCGACCAGACTGCTGCTCGTCGGTGCCCGCCGCCCAAGGCCACTTACATTGAGCGGAACGGCGCTAGTGCGTCGTCAAGGCTTAATCTTGGAGTGACCGATGCGGTGGCGCAAGCTTCCAGCTCGCGTTTGACGCGATGAATCGAAAGGCAAGCAGGATGCTTACCCCACTTTTAGCAGTGAAGACTCGCACGCCGCCGGTGAAGACAGGCCGCGTCTTCTCGCCCAAGAACCTGCGGCTAGCGCTTTGCGGCTCACTATGTCCGGGTGCAAAGTAAGTGGCCTTAGGCGCCTGTCCGTCAGCGCCATAGCGACTGGGCAATCACGCGGGCGGCGGGGACGAAAATCAACAGCGGACACCAGGCCGCCAGCGCCGGAGGCAGCAAGTAGTTACTTCCCAGGGTCTGGCAGGCCAGCACGACCACAAAGAAGATCGCGACGACCAGCGCGCACAAGCCGATTGCGACAAAGACGTTGCGGTTCTCCCGGGAAATTACCAGCGGCAGGCCCAGGAAGAACAAGGTCATGTCCAAGAACGGCTGCAAGAACCGGGCGTGGACCGTGACGCGGACGTCGGCTCCGTAGTCTAAACTCGGATTGCGCAACCCCGCCAGCAACTCGCGAGTGGGCGAGAACTGACGCCAATCGTTGCCTTCCGACAACTGCTCGAACAAGACATCGCTGACGACGAAACATTGATCCGGTTCGAGCCAAGCCGTGTCTTGCCGGGTGAGGAGGATGGGGACTGCTTTGACATAGACCGAGGGAATGTCCGCGATGCGCTCGGGTTGCCGCACACCCGCCATCAGGTATCCGCCGGGCCGGTCGCCGACAGGCGGACGGTAGTAGGCATTTTCTGCAACCAATTGGCTCCCGAAACGTCCCAGGCCGCGCGGCAAGCGAAACTGGGGATGCCCAATTCGCCGTTCGGCAGCAATCGTGTAGCGGCCCGCGATCAGGATGTCCGTACGATTATCGTAACGCGGGTTCAATTCCTGCTCGTTGTCACCGCGCCAGTCTTTTGCGTTCCGCAGCAACCGCTCGCGATAGGCGGGGATCAGACTCTCGCGGCACACTGCCGCGAACAGGCTGACCGCGATGGCCCCGATAATCAACGAACGCACGACCCGGATCTTGGGAATCCCCGCAGCCATCAAGGCGGCCAGTTCGTTGCTTCGCTGCAGCGACGAAATGGCAAATGTGGCAGCCACCAGGGCCATTAACGGGCTGGTACGATCGAAGAAGGTCAGAGCCCGCGGGCCGTAGTACGCACACAATAACGCTGGCCAACTGCCGTCCCGGTCCACAATCCTCTGGAACTTGTCCAGGTTGCTGAACAAGTCGATGATGATGAACAACCCGGTCAGGCTCAAGAAGCAGCCGATCAGCACCTTGAGATACAGCCGCAGGACATACCGGTCGATAATCAGCATGGAACATCCGTCTAGCGGCGGTCGCTGTGGTCATCGCAGGGCTTCGGCCAGTTCCTCAATCCGGTTGGTCTTTTCCCAGGTGAAGTCCGGTTCCTCGCGCCCAAAGTGTCCACCCGCAGCGGTCTTGCGATAGATCGGCCGACGGAGGTTCAAGTACTGGATGATGCCGCCCGGCGAGAGCGGGAACAACTGTCGGACAAGATCGCAAATCCGCTCATCGGCCACTTTGCCGGTGCCTTGTGTGTCGATGTATACGCTCACGGGGTCACTGATCCCGATGGCATACGCCAGCTGGACCTCGCAACGTTCCGCCAATCCGGCGGCGACGATGTTCTTGGCTACGTGCCGAGCCATGTAGGCCGCGCTGCGGTCGACCTTCGTCGGGTCCTTGCCGCTGAAAGCGCCGCCGCCGTGACGTCCCCAGCCGCCGTACGTGTCGACGATGATCTTGCGCCCGGTCAGGCCGCAATCGCCATGGGGGCCGCCCACCACGAAACGCCCCGTGGGGTTGATGTGGTACGTGATCTTGCCCTTCAGCAGGTCGGCAGGCAACAACGGTTTGACGATTTGCTCCACCACGAACTCGCGAATCGCCGCCTGAGAAACGGCCGGCGAATGTTGGGTCGACACGACCACCGTGTCGATCCGTACGGGCCTATGTCCGTCGTACTCGATGGTCACCTGACTCTTGCTGTCGGGACGGATCCAGTCGGCTTCTCGGTTGAACCGGGCCTGCGTCAAACGGTTGAGAATTCGGTGGGCCAAGGCAATCGGCATCGGCATCTTTTCGGGGGTATCGTCGCAGGCAAAGCCGAACATCAGGCCTTGATCGCCGGCCCCGATGTCTTTGCCGGCCGTGCTGTTCTCATTGACCCCCAGCGCGATGTCCGGACTCTGTTTATCCAGCGACACCATGACCGCACAGGTGTCGGCGTTGATGCCCCACTCGTCGTCCACATAGCCGACGTCGCGGATTACGTCCCGGACGACCTTCGCGTAATCTGCGACGGCCTTGGTGGTGATTTCGCCCGCGATAATCGCGATGCCCGTGGTCACCATCGTCTCGCACGCCACCCGGCTGTAAGGATCCTGCGCGAACAACGCGTCCAAAACGCCGTCCGAGATCTGGTCCGCTAATTTGTCCGGATGACCCATACTGACAGACTCGCTGGTGAACAAGAACTTGCGTGACGACATAGTGGTGCTCCTTTGGGTGTTTCAGGCCAGCCGCGACTCTATCGCCGAGCGTCCTGAGGATACGAAAACAGTTCCATCCCGGTGCGCCCGAGTCTCACACTGGAGACAGGCGTCTGGGTATTTGTTCTGGCAAGCACAGTTCGTGGAAGGAAGGATTATAGGCGGGTCTGGGCCTGGTGGGCAACCTCAGCTGCCGATATCAGCCAGTCGGAACGAGGCGGGGAAGAATCTCTTAGGTTCTTCGTGCGGGTTTCAGCCGGCGGCGGGAGAATACGTTAGGGGTCGTGAGTAGGATGCATCGAGTCAGCGATTTGCCTGGTATGCTGCCTGCGGGCAGCTTTGTCGTAGAACGGATTTCAATCCGTTTAGTGAAACGGAATAGATTCCGCTCTACGAAGGGACGGCCTTGATCGGAAGGTTGCGAAATGCTGTCAGGACTAGCGCCGCAACGGGTTGCTGGTGGCTGAGCCTAAGCGAAGCCCCAGTTTACGGTTGCTGGGGCTTCGCCTAGGCTCAGCCGCCAGCCACCCTGCTAGTATTTCGCAACGTTCCGATCAAGGCCGAAGGGACAAACCTGGCCGCGGGCAGTATACCCTACGTGAACGCCGAACCCCGCGAATCGTCGCTCAGTTCGTCGAGTAGGTGTGGTCCTGGAGATTGCTTTCTTCGTACCCGAGGTCGGACAAGTAGATCAGCGGAGCGATCCACTGTTCCATCCGGTCGGCCGCGTCGACGGACCAACCCGCCCGCATACGGTGCGTGCGTTCACTCCAGTCGGCACGAATCATCCGCGTTCTCGTTTCGATCTCCTGCGGGGTCGGATCGATGGTTTTGGGGCCTCGCCTAGCCATGGAAGTGTCTCCTCTCGTTGTTCACCGTGCCATCGGCTTTCAGCCGACAGCAGGAAAGACTAGAAGTCGTGACAAGAGAAGTGACGCCGAAGCGGTGGCATGTGCCCAATCTCACCTCGGCTCACTCTGGGAGTAGAATGCTAAGCACGCGGCGAGCCAAAATCGAATAAAACCTGAGACTATTTGTAAGTCGTTTCCAAAGAACGGTTTATATGGATTGTATGACACTGACACTAGTATGGATTTCCGAGCGGCGCCCCGTACTGTATCATTGCGATACAAAGCGACCAGGAATCGCTGTATTATTCTGCGGCACTTGTGCAGATTTGCAGCTTTCCGAATTAGGGTCGCCCCGTTGGGGCTTCGTGGGCCGTGGAGTGACCGTCCCCCAGGCCGGTGGCTTGAGCTGGCGTAGGGCTGCCATGTTGTGGTCAAAGGCCCCCGATCCCGTGAACAGATATCTGTTCACGGTCGCGAAGAGGAGCAAGCAGTGCACGACCCACTGCCGCTGGCCGTACTGACCGCCCGACTGGTACAATGAGACTAAATGGGCCCGTTGAAGTCCCCGCTCGACACAAAAGGAGATCTTGCCGATGATTTTCGGCACTGCGACGGAACTCGAACAGTTCCATCAGTTCGTCGGCCGTCAACTCAAGAACGGTGGGTTCGACACGTCGCCTGAGGAATGCCTCGATTCGTGGCGTGCTGAGCACCCGTCGCCCGATGACTTTGCCGCCAGCGTAGCTGCGATCACGATCGCACTGGCGGAGTCCGCACGCGGTGAAGGCCGACCGGCAGCCGAAGTTATTACGGCGTTGCGGGCCGAATTCAAGATTTCCGCCGTGGGCACTGACGAATGACCTACCACGTCGCCGTTCTGCCGACAGCTCAACGCGATTTGCGGCGGATTTTACGCTGGGTTGCGGAACGTTCCCCACGGGGTGCCGCCCGTCTGCTGGCAGCATTTGAGAACCGACTGCACGAACTCGGCGAAAGACCTGCGAGTTTTGGACTGGCCCCGGAGAGTGCGCACATGGTCCGGGAGATTCGCGAGTTCTTCTTCAAGACACCCCGCGGCCGTCGATACCGCGGGGTGTTCCATGTGGTCGGCCAAACCGTAGAGATTCTTCACGTCCGAGGCCCCGGCCAGGACTTTCTAGCACAGGATGAATTAGGTCAACGCTAGATTCACATCGCCAGCGGCTACCCGCTTCCGTCGTGCGAAGCATGACCTATTTCTCGGCAGCGGGGTTCAGCTTCGTCAGGTACTTATCGGGGTCCTTCTGCAACTCCTCCTCGCAGCCGTCACAGCAGAGAAAGACGGTTTGCCCCTTGACCTGCACCTTGTAGGGCTTGCCCATCGTGCCCAACGGCTTGTCCGTGACCGGACACACGCGCTGCTTCTCCGCGGCGGCGCGATCCGCTTCGGAAAGTGCGGCAAGAGCTTCCTGAGTACTGTTGTCCGGAGACATCGTCTTGGTCTGACTACCAGCGGCCGGCGCTGGCTTTGGCGAGCCGGAATTGCCGGCGGGGGTGCATCCAACGACGATCACCACCACCGCCGAAACGGCGAATCGGGAAATGCCTGAGTAAAACCGAAACATCTTGCGACTCCTTGTCGGCCTTAGATTCGGACTTGGATCTCGTCCCCTTCGACGCGAACTTCGTAGCTGTCGGTCTTGATGCAAGGGTTGTCGCACCAAGTGCCGTCCGTCACACGGTATCGCCAGGCATGCCAGGGACAGGCCACCACTCCGTCTTCCACCAGCCCGTCAGCTAGTGAGGCGCCCATGTGGGGGCAAAGGTCGTTGATGGCGTAGTAGCGACCGGCCAGATTGAAGACCGCGACCAACTTTTCGCCGACAACGCAGGTCTTGCCTTGGCCGACGGGAATTTCGCCGAGTTTGGCCACTATTGTGAATTCGGACATCGCTGCGCCCTGGAAAAATCCCTGCGGTTGTGAACAATTAGGCCCGACCGGGGAATTGTAGCCTGCGGGCTTAGCGGACAACAGTCGTCAAGGGAGCGAGCATGCTCAATCAGCAACTGAAGGACTACTTAGTCAGCCATATCCTGCCGCGAGTCGAGGGGCCGGCCCAATACCTCGGCGGTGAATGGAACATGGTCCGTAAGGACCATCGCCAAGTCCGCGGTCGCCTGTGTCTGGCGTTCCCGGATGTCTACACCATTGGCATGAGCCATCACGGTCTGCAGGTGTTGTATTCGCTGATGAATGCGCGTGAGGATTGGGCGTGCGAACGCGCGTACACGCCCTGGCCGGACATGGAGCAGCAATTGCGACAGGCCAACGTGCCGCTGTACAGTTTGGAGACGTTCACCCCGCTCGCGCAATTCGACGTGGTAGGTTTCTCGCTGCAGTACGAAGTCTGCTACCCCAGCCTCCTGACCATGCTCGACTTGGGCGGAATCCCACTGCACGGCACGGACCGGACGATGGCCGACCCGCTGGTCATTGCCGGCGGCCCCTGCGCACAGAACCCGGAACCGCTCGCTCCCTTTGTCGATGTGTTCGTCACCGGTGACGGGGAACCAAGTCTGCCGCGGATCTGCGACCTCTGGAAAACACTGCAGGATGAGTGTCGCAGCGGTGGCGGGTATGCCACGGGCGAGGCCGGTTGTCGGCAGCGCGAGGAGATGCTGCTGCGGGTCGCCGTCGAGTTGCCGTTCGCTTACGTACCCCGCTTCTACGAACCCGAATATCGTGACGGCCGCTTCGTCGCCCTGCATCGCACACGGTCCGAGGTGCCGGAGACGATCGAACCGTCGGTGGTGGCTGACTTGGAGTCACTCCCGTTGCCGACGGCCCTGATCGTGCCGTATGTCGAGTGCGTGCATGACCGGATCTCGATCGAGATCATGCGCGGTTGCCCGTGGCAGTGCCGTTTTTGCCAGAGCACGGTGATCAAACGTCCGTTACGATTCCGCTCGGTGAAAACCATCGTGGACGGGGCCTGGGAGGCGTATTGCAACACGGGTTTCAACGAGATTTCGATCCTCTCACTGTCCAGCAGCGACTATCCCCACTTCGCAGAACTCATCGGCGAACTGAAACGCGTCTTCGGTCCGGTGGGGGTGAACATTAGCGTGCCCAGTTTGCGCATCAATGATCAACTGCGGACGCTCGCCGACCTGCTGGGCAACGAACGACGTTCCAGCCTCACATTGGCTCCGGAGGTCGCTCGTGACGACATGCGGGAGCAGATCCGCAAAAACATCAAGAACGAAGATCTGTACGAAGGCTGCCGCGCCGCGTTCCGCCAAAACTATGAAAGTGTCAAACTGTACTTTATGTGCGGCTTGCCGGGCGAGCGGCGGGTAGACCTGGACGGCATCCTGGACATGGCGGAGACGATCGCTCGGATCGGCAAGGAGGAACGCGGCCGATACGCCAACGTAACGGCCAGCGTCTCCAATTTCGTACCCAAAGCCCACACGCCTTACCAATGGAACGCGATGCAGACTCGCGAGTATTTCCAGGGGGCGCACAGCTACCTCCGGCGACAGCGTCGGCGCGGCACGGTGTCGGTCAAGTGCCACGCCATCGAGACCAGTCTGTTGGAAGGCGTGCTCAGCCGCGGCGACCGCCGCATAGGGCAGGTGATCGAATTGGCGTGGCGGCGCGGGGCACGCCTGGAAAGCTGGCGCGAGAACTTCGACGCGGCCCGTTGGTGGCAGGCGGTGGCCGACGCCGGCATCGACGTGCAGATGGTCCTCCACAAGCCCTACGCCATCGGCGACAAGCTGCCCTGGGATCATGTGAATGTGAAGTACGGTCGGGCGTATTTAGAGAAAGAGCAGGGACGGTCAGTCTCGCAGTTGCAAGCCATGGCGGGGGGAGAGGCGGAGAGTCGGTGAGAGCCTTGATCGGAACCTTGCGCAAAACGCTAGCAGGGTGGCTGGTGGCTGAGCCTAGGCGAAGCCCCAGCAACAGTGGACTGGGGCTTCGCTTAGGCTAGCAACAGTGGACTGGGGCTTCGCTTAGGCTCAGCCACCAGCCACCCGGCCTGTTGCCAGCACCAACAGCAGTGCGCAACCTTATGATCAAGGCCGTCGGTGAGTCATAACATCCTCTCGTTCTTTCAGTAAGAAGTGGAAAGCTGGGGAACCAGCAACCAGCAGCCCGTGTTCGTCAGGTGTGTCAAGTGCGCGATCTGGAAGAATCGCACGAATGGGTATCTCGCAGTTTCACCAAGGGAGAAGCCAAAATGAGCCGTGAAGTGAATCGTCGCCAATTCATTGCTGCTACGACTTCGGCCGGTGTGGGTTTGGCGCTGACGGGGGCCACCCCGGCCGCCGAGAAGCCGGCGTTGCTGGGCGGGAAGCCCATCCGCACGAAGGGCTACGCTTCCTGGCCCAAGATCGCCACCGCGGATGAGCAGTCGGTCCTGGATGTCGTCCGCACCGGCCGCTGGAACCGCAGCCGGTCGGTGGACGAATTTGAGGAGACCTTCGCCAAGGCCAGCGGAGCCAAGTTCTGCGTGGCCACCTCCAGTGGCACCAGCGCTCTGGTCACGTCGCTGGGGGCCCTGGGCGTCGGGCCGGGGGACGAGGTCATCGTGCCGCCGTACACCTTCCTGGCCACCGTTACCGCGGTCCTGCTCCACTACGCATTGCCGGTTTTCGTCGACTCCGATCGGGAGACGTTACTCATGGATCCGGGGAAGCTCGAAGCGGCGATCACCGACCGCACCGCGACGATCATCCCCGTGCACATCGGCGGGTCGGGGGCTGACCTGGACCGCATTCTCGCGACCGCCAAGAATCGCTCGGTGCCGGTGATCGAGGACGCCTGCCAGGCGGTGTTCGGTCAGTGGCGGAACCGCGGCTTGGGAAGCTGGGGCACCAGCGGTTGCTTGAGCTTCCAGGTGAGCAAGAACCTCTGCTCCGGCGAAGGCGGGGCCATCTTGACCAGCGACGAGGCGATGGCCAACAAGTGCTATGCCTTCCACAACTGCGGCCGCACGCGGGACCGGGCCAGCGCCAGCTACCGGGGCGGGCGGAACACCAACGTCCGCATGACCGAGTTCCAGGGTGCGCTGCTCCTGAGCCAGATGACAGGTTTGGAGCAGCGAGCGCAGACCCGTAGCGAGAACGCCCAGTATCTGTCGAGCTTGCTCAGCGAGATCCCGGGCATCCTTCCCGCGCGGATGTACGAGGGCTGCACGCGAAACGCCTATCACCTCTACATGTTCCGCTACCAGCCGGAAAAGTTCGCCAATCTGCCGCGAAATCGGTTCCTCAAAGCCTTGGGCGCGGAAGGCATTCCTTGCTCCAGCGGCTACGGCCCCTTGAACACGGCGGAGTTCATCCGCGACGCGCTCAACTCCCGCCCCTACGTTCGCGTCTACGGCAAGGCGGCTCTCGACAAATGGGCGGAACGCAATCGCTGTCCGGAGAACGACAAGCTCTGCGAGGAGGCCGTGTGGTGCATGCAGAACATGTTCCTAGGCCCGCGCAGCGACATGGACGAAAGCGGCGCAGCCATCCGCAAGATTCAGGCCCACGCCCCCGCACTGGCGCGGGCTTGAGGCCGATGGATCGGGAATCGGGCCCACCGACACTGACCAGCCGTTCCCTGATTGACAAGCATTCGCCAGGGGCTAGGCTGATCACCAACCTGTCTGGACCACGGGCAGGGCCCCCTGAGGTTTTTCGTAGTCCTAAGCTTTCCCTCAGTCTGAAAGGACCGTCCGATGCATGAGCCGAAGAAGAACCGTCGCGAGTTCCTGACTACCGTGGGCGCCGCAAGCGCCGCGTCGATGCTCGTAGGGGCAGGTGGAGCTCCTGGGCTCCAGGCCGCCGAAGGCAAGGAGAAACTTGCCATCGACGGAGGAACGCCGGTCCGGAAGGACCTGCTCGGTTCTCGGCCTTATGGGCCGCAGTTCTACGATGACGTCGAGAAAAAGGAACTGCTGGAGGTCCTCGAATCGCGGTATCCATTCCGCTGGTGGGGCGGCAAGTCCAAAGTCCTCCAATTCGAGAAAGCGTATGCGGAGCTGCTCGGTGTCAAGTATGCCCTCGGCGTGACCTCGGGGACGACGGCTCTGTACACCGCCATGGCGGCGCTGGAAATCGGGCCTGACGACGAGGTCATTCTCCCCGCCTGGACTTGGTACGCCGACTACGACGCCGTCGTCCTGTCGGGAGCCCTGCCGGTCTTTGCCGAGATCGACGAGTCGCTGGCCATGGATCCCAACGATGTGGAGGCGCGCATTACGCCGCGCACCAAGGCGATCGTCCCCAGCCACCTCCAGGGAGGCTTGGCCGACATGGACGCGATCCTGGCAATCGCGCGGAAGCACAAGCTCCTCGTGGTGGAAGACTGCGCCCAATGCTGTGGCGGACGTTACAAGGGCAAGTACGTCGGTACGCTCGGCGACATGGGAATCAATAGCTTCCAACTCAGCAAGACCATCACGTCGGGCGAAGGCGGCGCCGTGGTCAGCAACGATCCGAAACTCATCGAGCGGGCGATGCGGTTCCACGACGTCGGATCGCTCCGGGCGCCGTACACCGACATGCTCAAGGGCGGCCTGCTGGCGGCCTTCGCCGCGTGTAATTTCCGGATGAACGAGTTCACGGGCGCCGTCCTCCACGCCCAGGTGCAGAAACTCGAAACCATCTGCAAAGCCCTGCGGGCCAACGCGCGCAAGGTACGCGAAGGCATCGTCAACCTGCCGGGACTCAAACTGCGAAAGTCGCCGGACCTCGAGGGCGATTTGGGCGCGACGGTGTTCTTGACCATGGAGACCGGGAAACAGCGAGACAAGTTCCTGCGGGCCCTACGGGCGGAGGGTATCAATGGCTCGTCGCCGGGAGGTTCAGTGATCCTTCCTGCGGACGAACGGATCAAGAGCAAGGCCACGATTCATCCCGCTTGGCCGTCGTTCAGCACGCCCCAGGGCAAGGCGATCAAGTACGGTGCCGAGTCCTGCCCGCGGACGATCGATATCTTGGGACGCACCGGCGGCGTGATCATGGACCCCAGCCACACCGAGGACGATCTGAAGGACATCATCCGGGCGATCCGCAAGGTGTTCCCGACCGTGAGTCCCGCGTAGCAGCGCGGAGTCGTGATGCGATCAACGGTCTGAATTCCCAGTGGCGCCCCCCTGGAGACCGTCTGGATGGTGCAGGAGATGGGCAGGCTAGTGCTTTGTCAAGGCTTGATCTTAGGGTTGGGTGCCACTGGCTTCGCCCAATGGTGTCCGGGATTTTGGGCAAGGCGTAGGATTTGGGCGGGCTGCCTCGCGGATGGTCGGGCCTTGATCGGAATGTTGCGCAAAACTCTAGCAGCAGAAGGTCAAGGGTGGCTGGGGCAGAGTGCAGCGATGCCCCAGAAACCGGGTACTGGGGCTTCGCTTCGGCTCAGCCGCCAGCCACCCGGACCGTGGCCAGCACGGACCGCAGTGCGCAACCTTGCGATCAAGGCCCGTGGTCCACGGGTTTCCATGGCGGCAAGCCCGCCAACGCGATTAACTTCGTGCCATTTCCCCCATGTGCGTGACTGCACCTCGCCCCTGCGCTGCGATGTGTATCCGTTCCGGCGTTGTAGACAAGTGCGCAAGTTGAAGTCTGCGCAAATTGAAGTCTCTTGTCACGCTTGGTCATTCTGGGTACATTGCTTGGTCATCTTGGGTACATTGACTTGCGTAGATTTTGTCCATCCACTTTTCCATCCGCGAGACGTGCACATGTCCCTCTACCTTGAAGAAAGTGCTACCGCATTCCGATCCACTTCCCGTGTAAGGCTGCGCGGTTTCACGCTCGTCGAACTGCTCGTGGTGATCGCGATTATCGGAATCCTGGTCGCCCTGCTATTACCCGCCATCCAGGCCGCCCGCGAAGCCGCTCGACGCTCCCAATGCGCGAACAACCTGAAGCAACTGGGATTGGCCATGCACAACTTCCATGACGTCTTCAAGAAGTTCCCGCGGAACTATCAGCAGGTCGGTGGGAACGCCTGGGAGGCAGTGAGCGCAAACTTCTGGATCCTTCCGCAAATCGAAAATTCTGCACTCTACGACGATGGACAGACGAATCTGACGAACTGGGGCTGGATGTACAACACCCTGATGAACACGGATATCCCAACGTTCCATTGCCCTTCGGCCCTAGCGGCGTCGAAACGCGGAACCAATCCGAGTGGCTGGGACGGTCCGGGCACCAACTATGCCTGGTCTACGGGAAGTTCGGTCGAAACGGTCTGGGCGGGAGACCGTTTCAACGGGATCATCGCCTATCAGGTGGACCGCAAGATGGCGGACGTGACGGACGGCCTGTCCACGACGCTGCTGGCGGCGGAGATTCTGTCTGGATCCAACCAGGGTGGCACATCCGGAAAGTATCCCTACGATATCATTTACGTGGGTGATGCCCTCATCAGCGGCGTGGCCAACAGAGACTTTCCGACCGAAGCCGAACTGGCCGCCATTGCCAACGCGGGCTGGACCGCCCCAACCGGATTCAGATCGAACAACGGGACGATGTGGGCTTGGTACGCCGCCGCTCAGTCCACGCTAACCACTGCCGCTCCACCGAACTGGGCTGGCCCCAGTGTTGGCGGCGCCTGCTGCCCCGGGGGTGCCCATGATTGGGGATGGGGGATCATTCCGCCGCGCAGCTTGCACCCAGGCGGGGTGAATGCGGTGCTCGGAGACGCCTCCATCCGCTTCATCACCAACAGCATTAACACGCTCACCTTCCAACGGCTCGGCAATCGGAAGGACGGCGAAGCGATCGACAAATACTAACCGGAGGGATCAACATGTTTCGTAGGTACTGCTTCTGTATCGGGTTGGCCTTAGCCGCCGCCACGCTGGGTTGTGGGCAGCCGGTGAAGGAAAAACAAATCGAGGTCAAAGCGGCGGCTGATCCGTTGCTCACGCCGCGATCTATCCTGCAAAGATACGCCGATGGCCAAGCGTTGGGCAGCGAGGTGACGTCTTTCCAGTACCTGGTCGAGACGCTACGCAAAGCGGATCCTGCCAAGGCCGAGATTCTGGAGAAGGGGCTGGACGAGATTCAAAAGGCTGCTCCCGAGGCTCGGGCCAAACAGGCCAAGGAACTGCTGCAGAAACTCTAGAAGGAAGCCGAGTCATGCCCATCTCCTTCACCTGTCCGCACTGTGGCAAACAAACCAACGTCGCCGACCAATTCGTCGGCCAGACGGGCCCGTGCGGCAGTTGCGGCCAGCCGGTCACCATTCCCGGAGGCAGTCCGTTTTCCGGGCCGCCGATGCCGGCACCGCCCGCCAAGAAATCAAGCTCCGGTCTGATGATTGTGCTCATCGTGGTCGCCTGTGCCATGGCGCCCTGCATCCTTGGTGTTCTGGTGGCCCTGCTCTTGCCCGCGGTCCAGGGCGCACGGGAAGCCGCGCGCCGGTCGCAATGCAGCAATAACCTGAAGCAGATCGCCCTCGCCATGCACAACTACCACGACACATACAAGACTTTTCCGCCAGCCTACATCCCCGACAAGGATGGCAAGCCGATGCATAGTTGGCGCGCCCTGATCCTGCCGTTCATGGAACAGCAAGCCCTCTACACGCAATACAACTTCAACGAACCGTGGGATAGTCCGGCCAACCAACTGGTCAACAATACGATGATCCCCGTCTTCCGCTGTCCCTCCTCGACCGCCGGCCCGATGGAGACGAACTACATGGCGGTGACGGGGCCTGGTACGGTCTTCGATGGCGCCAAGGCCACGACGATGAGCGAGATCACGGACGGTACGTCCAACACGATCATGATCGTCGAGGTGGAGAG
>JAPLNJ010001203.1 GCA_026692885.1 Planctomycetota bacterium
GTCCAAGTTTCATGGAAATATCCCTCAGGGGCAGCGTAAAGTCCGAAGCTAGCAATGCTGTCTGTACTTTTCGGCGGACTCTACGGCGGAGTTTCCCCCGGCGGAAAAAATCCCTTAGAAACCTGTGCGGCAAAATTTCGCGGCTGGACCGGCTCGCGCTGTCATGCCGCCTGTGGCGCATTACCGCGAAGCGGTTGCGTCACATAGCCCAGGGTTGCCGCGCAGGCTACCCAGACGCGGCCGGGCCGCGCAAAACAGTGTCGCGAGGCAGGCCAGAGTTTGTTCCACTTCTGTTCCGCCCGCAGACATGGGTCAGTCCTTCAAATTTCAGTTCTTGCGGCCTCTGGGCAACGAGGGTGGAGAGTCTCGCCGCCGCAAGAACTGAAATTTGAACGACAGACCCTGGCCGCTGTTTCCGCCCAGTTTTGCACGGCCCACCCCGTACTCCAACGGGGTTCCGTCGCGCAGGGTGCTGTCCGTGACGAAACCCCCTTGGGGTAACGGAGGCAACTCCGGCGACAAAACCCAGGGTAGCTTCGCAACCCTGGGCTATGAGACATAACGCTGTTGGCGTTGAATCCCTGCGCCAAGTGCTACTCGCCTTTGGCACCGTCTGTCTTGCGGCAGTAGGCGAGTACGTCGGTGGTCTGTGTGGGTAGGTCGCCGCGAATTGACGGCTTGGCTGCCGTCGGCTTGACGGTGGGCGCCGCTGACACTTCCGGCGGCTTGGCCGCTGCTTCCACTGCCTCTAAGCCAGTCGCCGGTGCCGCCGATTTCGCAGCGTCGCCACCCGCTGCCTTGGCTCGCGCCGCGGCGAGGATGTCCGCAGTGCTCAGCTTAGCAGGCTGCGGCTTCTGCCCGGTCGAGTCGGTTTTGGCAGTTGCTTCCGGCTTCTCTGTTGCCGCTGCAAAGTCGCGACCCGCTGTCTTGGCTCGCGCCGCGGCGAGGATGTCCGCGGTGCTCCGCTTGACGCCAGGCGGCTTGGCCGCCGCTGGTTTCGGTGCCGGCTCGGTCGCAGGACTGTCGCTGGGTGGGGACTCCGCCGGGGTTCCCGCGGCAGGAGGGATCTGCGCAGCCACCGGACCATCGGCAGGTTTGCCGGCGCGCGCGGCCGCCAGGATCTCCTGTACGGACGAGCCACCGGCGGGCTTGGCAGCCGGTTTCGGTTTCTCTTTCTGCTCGGGCGCAGCCGCTACGGGGGCCGGGGACGAGGTCTTCCCGGCGACCGGCTTTTCGGGCTTGCGCGCAGCAGCTCTCTTGTCCTCTTTGGGCGGCGGTGCGGTAACGATCTTGAGGAACTCCAGGTCGATGTCGAACCGACCCAGGTTGTTGTTCCCGTCAAACTCCACCAAAGCTCGGCCGGCCATGTTGACTGTTCTAATTTGGCCCGTCAGCCCGCGAAAACGACGGAGTTCCGGCCGCTGCTGGTCGACCACCACATACTTATCGGTGTATTGCCGTTTCAATTGTTCAATCTGTTCAAAGACCATCGGATCAGCTTCTCCACAGGACTCGCTCGTTGCCGCCCCGGACCGTCCGCCAGAACCGTGCAACTTGGCGCAGGTATCAATCTTCTCCCTCCCACCACGGAAAATCAAGGGCGTGACACCCGGACTATTCCCCGCCGGGCCGGAAGGTTACAATCATTCACACAAAGAGGAGAAGACATTGATGACAAGTGTTCTGACTGAGCAGGCCCTGGAGACCCCAGAACCTCCCGCGATTCTGCCACCCGCCCCGGACAAGACGGCCGCGAACGGCCTGGCGCTCATTCCTGGGGAGCCGTCGCTCATTCCTGGGGATGTAGCCAAGAGCCTTGTCGAGCTGTTCAAGCTGTTGGCCGACGAAACACGCGTCCGGATCCTGTCGCTCCTGCAGCAGCAACAGGAACTTAATGTTCGCACCTTGTGCAGCTTGCTGGGCCAAAGCCAGCCTGCCGTCAGCCACCATCTGGCTTTAATGCGGGGGGCCGGGTTGATTGCGATGCGCCGCGAGGGCAAACACAATTTCTACCGCATCCTGCCGCGGCGGTTCGAGGAAGTACTGGGGCTGATTTTCGAGCTCTCGGTCAGTGGCCCGAATCAAATCCAATTTCAGGACTACGTGCTGACGTACTCCAGGATGACACACAACCTCTAAGGCCGTAGGGCGTCCGTCTCTCGCGCTCCGGTCGCACGTAACCTGGCGGGTTGGTTGGACCGCAATCCGGATGCGTGAGGGGGGCAGGTGCGGATCCCCTCGCACGCATCCGGATTGCGTCTAAACGATTTCAACTCGCTACTCTGACCCGCGACGCGGAGCGTCGAAAACACGGGTTCCCACGCAGAGAGGCGATGGAAAAATCGTAGGGTGGGCCAAGTACTCGCGGCCCACCGTCGCAAGCAAGGCCGTTTCCTGGCAATTGGTGGGCCGCGAGTACTTGGCCCTACCGCAAATCGTGTTCGCACATTTCTTCACAGCCGCAGAGCGTGGGAACTTAGATTGCAGAGACTTTCGTACAGCATCGCCACGGAGGCGCGAGACACTCAACGACAAGGGCGACCTCTTGACCGAGCCCAGACCTACCGGCCTTGGTCTCGGCTAAGAACGTCGCCCTTGGAACAAAACGCATCCACCTCGGAGTCTTACAGCACCCTCGGAATCTTACAGCACCCCGGAGTCTTACAGCACCCCGGAGTCTTACAGCACGAGGTCCTTCAACTGCTTCAGCGGTCGAACTTTGACCACGTGGCGCGCGGGCTTCGGTTCCGCCCAAATCATTTCGCCGTCCGATGGTCGGCGAACCTGCCGCTTCTTGGTCGCTTCCTTATAGACCCGCACGACCTTCATCAACCCCAGCAGGTTGAATTGGCCGGGGCCTTTCTTGGAAACCGCGTCTCCAATTTGCTTGGCGAAGGCATCTAGAACTTCAGACACCTGTTTTTTCGTCAGGCTGGTAGCGGCCGCAATGTTGGTGTAGATTTCTGACTTGGTCGGCGCCTTTGCTCCAGGTTTCTTTTCTGGCATGTGATGGAGCCCTCCTTGTTAACGTGACAACCGTGGGAAATGAGTTACGTCGATCCGCCGTGCGGATGAGAGAGATTAGATACGCTGAGATCAGAATTGCAAGTCGAAGATCGCAAGAAAACGCGGAAAAAGTGGTATTTCTTGCCATTTTCGGCGATCATTGCAACGCATCGGCGAAGGCGGCTTTCAGACTCTGTAGCCCCTTTTTGCCTTCGCTGCCGTTGACCACGACATTCACCCGGACCTCGCTGGTATTCATCATGGCCACGTTGACGCCCGCCTCGGCCAGGGCGCGGAACATGCGGATGGCTACCCCGGTGTGGCTGCGGAGTCCGACGCCGCTGACGGACAGTTTGGCAATCTGCGGGCAACTGCTGACGCCCTTGCAAGCGAACTCCTGAGCCAGACGTTTGGCCACCGCGATGCTCTCGTCCACTTTGGTGCGGGGCACCGTGAAGCTGAGGCTGGGGCAACCCGCTTGGCTGTCGTAGCCTTGCACGATCATGTCGACGACGATCCCCGCCGCGGCGACTTCCCGGAAGATCTTGGCGGCCACGCCCGGCCGATCCGGTACGCCGCTGATGGTGACACGGGCCTGCGTGGCGTCCAAGGCGATGTCGTCGATGGTCAGTTTCTCCATGTCGACGTCGCGCAAGCGGCTGACCACGTCCGCCGCGTCCGCGAGCGAATTGACAGGCATTCGAGCGGGAGGCGAGGCGATCGCTGCCTTGATCGGCGGCGCCTGCTCCAGGGCAAACGCTTTGTGGACGGCCCGCAGGGCAGGTACAGCTGCCTCGCGTTCGACCACGGCGGAGATCTTGATCTCGCTGGTGCTGAGCATCTGGATATTGATGCCTGCCTGAGCCAAGGCCGCAAACATGCGCTCGGCGACGCCTGTTTGCCGGGCCATGCCGAGTCCCACCACCGAGACCTTCGAGACGTTCAGGTCGTGAGTCACCTCGCCCGCACCCAGGGCTGCGGCGGCCTCCCGCATGGCTTCCAAGGTGACGTCGAGCTCCTTTCGCGGAACCGTGAAGGAGATGTCGGCCAGGCCTTCCTCGCCGACATTCTGCACGATCATGTCCACGGTGATATTGCGGTTTGCCACGCCCGAGAAGATCTTGTAGCTGACCCCCGGTTGGTCCGGCACGCCCAGGATTGACACGCGGGCTTCATCCCGGGTCACGGCCGCGCCGCAGACGGGGACCTCGGTCGATTCCGGCTCGGCCACGATCAGCGAGCCAGGCGAGTCGCTGAAACTGCTGCGCACATGGACCGGCACGGAGAACTTCTTGGCGAATTCGATCGATCGGTTATGCATCACGCCCGCCCCCAGGCTGGCCAATTCCAGCATCTCGTCGTAGCTGATGCGATCCACGTGGCGGGCTTCCGGCAAGATGCGCGGGTCGGTCGTGTAGACGCCGTCCACATCGGTGTAGATCTCGCACGCGTCGGCACGCAGCACGGCCGCCAACGCCACGGCCGTGGTGTCACTGCCGCCACGGCCCAGCGTGGTGATGTCCAGGTTCTCATCGATGCCTTGGAAGCCGGCGGCAATGACGATGTGGCCCTCGTCCAGCAACCGCCGCATGCGATCTGTGGAGATGGACTTGATGCGGGCTTTCGTGTGAATATTGTCGGTCATGATCCCGATCTGGGCGCCGGTCAGACTGACTGCCTTATGCCCCAGCGCATGGATGGCCATCGCCATCAAAGCCACGCTGACCTGCTCTCCGGTGGACAACAGCATGTCCATTTCTCGCGCCGACGGGCGCTCGCTGATCTCATTGGCCAGATCGATCAGCAGGTCCGTGTTCTGGCCCATCGCACTGACCACCATCACAACTCGGTTACCCTGCTGCTGAGCCCGAATTGCCTTGCGCGCCGCAGCCAGGATTTTCTGGCTGTCGGCCACACTGCTACCGCCAAACTTCTGCACAATCAGAGGCATGATATTCTTCTCACTCGCTAGGACAAAAAGGCTTGCATCAACTTCCAACCTTCCGCGAAGACCAGGTCCGATTTCCCGGCAGTGACTTCGTCGTACGTCGCGGCCCCATCCGCTACGATCCCCGTGCCCGCCATGATAAACGGCACGGATCCGTGGCTGTGGGTCTTCAGGCGGATCGGCGTGGGATGATCGGGCGACACGAGGATCCGGTGCTCGCCCTGATACCGCAAGGCACTCCACAGCGGGGCGACGATATTCCGGTCGATTTCCTCCAAGGCTCTAATCTTGGCCGCCAGGTCTCCTTCGTGGGACGCTTCATCCGTGGCCTCAATGTGGACGCAGACGATATCGGTGTCTTTGAGCGAACGGATCGCACACAGGCCCTTGGACACGTAGTTGGTGTCGGTGTAGCCGGTTGCTCCGGGGGCCTCCACCCGCTGCCAACCGAGCAAGCTGGCCAAACCTCGCAGCAGATCGACGGCGGTGATCATCGTGCCCGACTTGCCATAGACTTCCCGAAATGGCTTCAACGCCGGTCGCCGACCCAGACCCCATAGCCAGATATTGGTGGCGGGCCGTTGGCCGGCTTTGCGCCGGGCCACATTCACCGGATGATCCGCGAAGACAGCCAGACTCCGACTCATCAGTTCGTCTAATACATCGCTGCCGGCACCGCGTGGATAGTCGTCCACCACCGTTTTGTCAGTCAGATCGTGCGGCGGCGTCGCGCGGGTTTCAGAATTGAAAGGCGCCGCCCGCCCCGCACCGCGATAGATCAGCAGGTTACGGTAGCTGACGCCCGGCACGAATTCGATCGGCAATTCCCCGGCAAGTTCTTCTTGGGCCGACTTGAGCAACGCCGCCGCTTCCTGCGAGGAAATGTGGCCCGCCGTGAAATCCTGCATGACCTGGTCTTCGATGGTCACCAAATTGCAGCGGACCGCCCAGTCGTCCGGGCCGAGGGCGAGACCCTGGGCGGCGGCTTCCAACGTAGCCCGCCCCGTGTAATTGACCGTCGGATCGTAGCCCAACAAACTCATGTTAGCAACGTCCGAACCGGCCGGCAGGTGCAACGGGGTGTTGTTGGCCAGGCCCACCACTCCCAGTTTGGCGATCTCGTCCATCGCCGGCGTATGGGCGGCTTGCAGCGGGGTCAGGCCACCCAACGAGACCTGTGGCTCGTCAGCACAGCCGTCGGGAATAATGAGCACGTATTTCATGGGATTTTCAGGGACGGCACAGCCTCACCACGTGACCACGGGTAGTGTGAGCCACGCCACAAGCCGTACAGTGTGATCGAAAAGCCGGAAAGCGTCCAGACGGGATACGGCGAGGTGGGGCGTAGGAGCCGGTTTGTAGAAGACCGGTACGCGCACGAGAAAAATCGTAGCCGAATTCGTGAGAATTCGGGCCGCTAGCACCAAACGGTTTTCCGGGTTGTCGGTGTCAAGAATGGGGTTTTACGGTTTCGCATAGACGGACCGCCGGCTGACCCCTTGTCTCGCGCCTTGTCCCTGCTGAACCGTTAAGTCCCATTCTTAACGCGCAAGGGCCAAAATAACGTTTGGTGCTAGTTCGCGAAACGTCGGAAGTCTCACGATTTCTGCTACGAATCCGTTCCTGCGCCCGGACTCGCGGGGGAAGGCCGCAGAACTGGACGGCTTCGGAGAGCCGTCTTACCCTGCGCCCGGACTCGCGGGGGAAGGCCACGGGTCTATTGGCCGGGCATTGCCAGGGCCATGGCAATCGGGTATTTTGCCCAGCGGTCGGTGTCAAGAAAATGGACGATTGCGACCTTCCCAACCATGACCTTGGGTGTTGCCGGTCGGCGGGCTGATTCGGAGGACGCATGGGAGACGCTTTTCGACTGGAGGTGATTGACCATCACCTGGCCCTCCTGACCTTTGACCAACCTGGTTCGAAAGTCAATACCCTCTCCCGTTCTGTGATGGAGGAGCTGGCCCGGTTGGTGGCCGAGCTTCATGATCGCCACGACTTGCGTGGTCTGCTGCTCCGTAGCGGCAAGTCGGGGCAGTTTATCGCCGGTGCCGACCTGAACGATTTGGCCAGCCTGGCTCATGTGACCCAGGAAGAAGCCAGCGCGATTCGGGTCCGCGGCCGGGAGATTCTCGAGGAGGTCAGTCGGCTGCCGTGGCCCACGGTGGCGCTGATCGACGGCCCGTGCCTGGGTGGCGGGACCGAGTTGGTCCTGGCCCTGGACTATCGTCTCGCCTCGAACGGCCCGAAGACGCAGATCGCCTTGCCGGAAGTCAAGGTGGGCATCATCCCCAGTTGGGGTGGGACTCAGCGGCTGCCACGGCTGATCGGCGTGGCCGAGGCCATCGCCATGATCTGCTCCGGCGAGCCGGCCACGTCCGCCGAAGCCGCCGCGCTCGGCCTGGTGTCCGATGCCGTTCCGGCCGACCAGCTGGTGGAAGCAGGATGCCGGCTCATCGAGCATGCCCAGCAGAGTGGGGAGTGGCAGCAACAGCGGTGTCGCCGACAGCTGCCGGTCGCACTCGGCGGCGATCAACTCCGCCAGGTTTTTGCCAGCGCCGAGCGCGACTTGAAACGCAAGACCAAGGGCCACTACCCTGCGCCGCTGGTGGCACTTCGGGCGATCCAGGACGGCTGCACGCGCGCGCTGGCCGAGGGCCTGCAGGTGGAGCACACGGCCAGCAGGGAAGTGGTGGGCAGCCCAATTTCGGCCAATCTGATTGCGGTGTGTTTCATGCAGCAGCGTCTGGGACGCGACCCGGGGGTCGCCGACGCTCAAGGTCTGGTTCGGCAGGTCCATGCTGTGGGTGTGCTGGGGGCCGGGCTGATGGGTGCGGGGATTGCCGCCGCCCATGCGTGCCGCGGTATCCGCGCGGCCATGGTCGATCTGGATCAGCAGCGTCTGGCCGACGGTCTGGCCAGGGCCACAGCGGTCATGGCCGGCCGAATCGAAGCCGGCCGCGCCACGGATCAGGACCTGGCCGACCTGCTTGCCAAGCTGAGCACCTCCACGGCCCGCGAGATCTTGGCCGACTGCGACCTCGTGGTGGAGGCCATCGGCGAGAATGAAACTCAGAAAACGCAAGCCTATCGGGCACTGACCGGCGTGTTGCGTGACAACGCCATTCTGGCCAGCAACACATCGACGATCTCGATCACCCGTTTGGCCGCATCGGTTCCCAGTGCCGAGCGGTTCCTCGGGATGCACTTTTTCAATCCGGTGGACCGGATGCCCTTGGTGGAAGTGATTCGCGGCGACAAGACCGGCGATGAGGCGGTTGCGACGGCGGTTGCGTTAGCGAAGCGGATTGGCAAGACGCCGATTGTCGTGCTAGACCGCCCCGGTTTCTTGGTCAATCGGGTGCTGTTCCCCTATCTGAACGAAGCGGTGTTGCTGCTCCTGGAAGGGGCGTCGATGGAGACGATCGACCAGGCCGCCATACGTTTCGGCATGCCGATGGGCCCCCTGTTGCTGAACGACGTGATCGGCTTGGACACGGTTTGCTCTGCGAACCGGGTCCTGCTTGAGGCCCAGGGCGACCGTGCCGTCCACTTGCCGATGCTGGCCGATTTGGTCGCGCGGGGCCGGTTGGGGCAAAAGTCGGGGGCCGGGTTCCGCAAGTACGAGACCCCCCAGTCCAAAGGGACGCCCGATCCCGATTTCCTGCCCTGGCTGGAGATCCATCGAACCGATACCCGAGAACTCTGCGAGGAGGAGATTACCGATCGCCTGTTCCTGGCCCTGCTGCTGGAGGCGACGCGCGCCTTGGAAGAGGGCCTTGTCCGAGAACCGGCCCATGTGGACATGGGGCTGATCCTGGGCATCGGCTTCCCGACATTTCGCGGCGGAATTCTCCGTTGGTGCGACGCGGAAGGCGCCGCAGGAATCTTGCGGCGGGTCGAGCGGTACACCCCTTTGGGCAAACGCTTCGAGCCGACCGACATCCTGCAACAGCTGGCCCGCTCGGCCGGCCAGTTCTATCCCCGATCCTCCTGACAGAGAGGCTAACGTGTATTCATGGAAGGAGGCCTTGGCCCTGGGGGCTGACGAGGCGGTGATTCCCGATGACCAGCGCGGGCGCCGGCATGGTGTCCGCCCGGATTGGTTGCCGGTCGTGTGTCAGGGGCGGCAAAACCACGGCCACCGCGCCAACCTGGTCAGGCTCCCGGCGCCGACGTGATGCCGAGCGTCGATGACCAGCACGGCCCAGCGTGGTGTCCATCCGGATCGGCGACGGTTGCTTGCATCCCGAAATTGTGCTGCCACAATGTCGGTGGGGCTTCACACGGTGACGCGGCACGAGTCATCAACCGCGCTGGCCAATTCCTTCGAACGTGGAGGCGAACGTGTCTGCTATCTATCGTGACATGGACGACGTTGTCGAGGCCGTTCGCTATGCAAAACGACGCGGTAAGAAGTGCGCTCTGCTCATCGGCGCCGGATGTTCTGCGAGCGCGGGGGTTCCCCTGGCGAGAGGCTTCGTCGACGTCATCAAGGACTCTCTGCCGATTGTGTACGACAGGGCGAAAGAGAAGACTTACCCACATTGCATGGCTGAGTTGGCCGATGGTGAACGTCGAGATTTGATCGCGGGATACGTCGAATCTGCGCGAATCAATTGGGCGCATCTTGGCATTGCACAACTCATTAAGGCGGGATACTTGGACCGCGTCTTGACAACGAATTTTGATCCCCTCGTGCTGAGAGCGTGTGCCCTGCTAAACGTGTTTCCTGCCGTCTACGATTTCGCCGCGTCACAACGCTTCAAGCCAGCCTACACACCGGAGAAGGCCGTGTTTCATCTTCACGGCCAGCATACGGGGTTTGTTCTCCTTCATACGGAGGAAGAAGTAAGTGAGCTTTCAAAGTCCATCGCCCCGCTGTTTGAGGATGCAGGGCGCGGACGGCTTTGGCTTGTTGTCGGCTACAGTGGCGAGAACGATCCTGTTTTCGAACATCTGGCCAACGTAGACCGTTTCGATCAACGCCTTTACTGGGTGGGATACAAAGACAGCGATCCGGAACGCCACGTCAAAGAACGGCTGCTAGGCGAAACAAAATCTGCGTTCTTTGTGAAGGGCTATGACGCGGATGGGTTTTTCACTGTCTTGGGGCAACGTCTAGGTTGTTTTCCACCCGTGTTTGTGGAGAAACCGTTCAGTCACCTGGGAGAAATGCTCGACACGATTACTTCCTATACCCCACCTGGACAGGCTACGCCAATCGACATCCGGTTGACCGCGAAAACTCTAATTAGTGCCGCGATCCGTAGTCTTGAGGAAGGGCCCGAACGTAAGACCCTGCTAGCCGAAGCCTACCTGCTTGCCGCTCAATTCGATGCAGTCCTGACGCTGCGATCGGACGAGATGTCACCGAGTCTCACTCAGGCTGTCGGATGGGCTCTAACGATGCAAGGCAATTCCTTGTTCACTCAGGCCAAGACGAAGTCGGGGGCGGACGCGGACGCCCTGTTTGCGCAGGCCGGCGAGAAGTACGCCGCCGCCCTGACGATCAAACCGGACTTCCACGAAGCCCTCAACAACTGGGCCGTAGCACTTATCGAGCTGTCGAGAACGCGGGGACTAAGTGTGTCGGGGGACTTGCTGGAACAGGCTTGGCAGAAGTGCATGTCTGCTGAGCACATCGCTCCCGGAAGAGGCGCATACAATCTGGCGTGCATTTGCGCGTTACGAAGTGACAAGCCCAGTTGTCAGCACTGGCTTGAGATGAGCCGCTCGCAAGGCAGTCTCCCGACGCCAAGTCACCTCCTTGCCGATGCAGACCTAGAGGCTGTTCGAAACACTGACTGGTTCCAAAATCTACTTTTGCAACTCTGATGTCCGCGCTGCAGTCCCACGGCCGCCGCGTCCGCTTGGTCAGACTCCCGGCCGCGGGCGTGGTGGTGATCCTCGATGACCAGCACGGCCACCGGCATGGTGTCCGATCGGACTTTCCCCGGAAGCCGGCCGCCGGTCGTGTGCCAGGGGCTGCAGTTCCACGGGCGCCCTGTCCGATTGCGGGCGAATCGCGAATGCGTACACTTGCGGTATCGGGTGGCCGATTGCGAGTAGCTGCGCAAACGGCCGAACGTGGCCCGTGCGCGTCGGGCTTCTTACCTTGCACCCGCCGCGCCCGGCGCCGAACCAGACCAATCATGTCGAAAGCCTCGAAACAGTCACCCCAAACAGCTGTCGCTTCCACCGCGCATGCTGTGCTGCGATTGATCGAAGAAGGCTGTCCCAGCAACTTGGCCAAAGAGGTAGCGGTTGCCATCGACAGGGTTCTTGAATCGGCCGGCGACGTTCACCTAATGTTTATGGTCGATGCCGTTTACGCAGAAGTCGATCAGGCGGAATTGGATGGTTGTCTGTCCTCCTTGGATGCGGGAAGAATGCGCGTCTCGGAATTGTTCTCTCTGATGTTCAAGCACGAGGAATTCAGCGACAGCGGGCGGGAACATTTCCGCGACATCAGGGATGACATCGACCGTCTTGTGGCGCTAGCGTCGTTTCCTGTCTTTCCCCGCCTCTGTTGTCCGCTAGTGTCCAGGAGGAAAATGGCCGCCAAGAAACAACGCAACCCTTGGCGAGCCAAGGGTTTGTTGAGTGTGGACAAGGGGTTATGACAAGCGAGGCGGACGGGACTCGAACCCGCAACCACTGGATCGACAGTCTACTTAAGGGGGTTGTGTTTGGATTGCCTTTGTATGGGCAATGTGCTGCAAGTTCCTTCCAAGGTGTTGGATACGAAAAACCGACGTGTGCTTTGAATTGTAACCAAGTTGGGATTGCCTTGCCAACCCTGTCCCCAGTTTGTCCCCAGTAAATCAGTGAACATGCCGCCGGATGAAGAGACCAGTTTCACCCGCTTGCGCACGTCCTAGGCCCTAAATTCCAGGTCAGAACCTGACCCAAGCACGCCATTCCACACGCGGTCGACATCAACCGCGATGTCGTTCAAGACGGCCTCCATGTCCGTTGCCGGGGAACTGAGGCTATCAGCGACATCTACGTCCCTGACATGAGGGACACTTCTCCGTTGGAGTCGAACGGTCTGCGTGAGAGCGTCCCCCGTGGCACCGCCAGTGATCGTCGGGGCAGGGATCGCGTAGCTGCGACACATCGGGCCGTAATCGAACGTCGATCCGGAATCGCTGGGCATCCAGCGACTGGTGGCTGTCCCTGCGGGCACATCGGCCAACCGCGTTTGTGCTAACATGCTCGGCGACACCTCCACGAGCATTTCGCCTTCGGCAGACCCACCCGAATGGGCGTTGATGTAGTTGATGACGACGAGCACGTCCAGCGGCGTACAGACGCCATCGGCATTCACGTCGTAATAGGGCGGTGGCATCACAGCATCAGGCGGATTGGGCAGCCCGACCACGTCAGGGTGAGCGTTGATGTAGTTGATGATCACGAGCACGTCGAGCGGTGTCACGACACCATCACCGTTGACGTCGCACGGCTGAAACGAATGGTTCCAAGGGGCGTACCAGACATAATTATTCGTGCCGGTCGAGGCCGTATTGCCGTTGCCAGCTGCGTCGTGGACTACCCCGGCCTTCAGACTGACGATCACCGTCCCTGTGACTGTCATCCCGCTGACCGCTACGTTGTACATCGTGCCGGTGCCAGTGACTGTGGCGGTCATGGCGCCCGCCGTTCCGCTGAGCGTTACAGGCCAAACTCCGGGGGGGGGGGGTGGGGCAAAGTCGCTGACCGCCTCACTGAAGACAACCGTGAAGTTGATCGGCGATACATTCGTCGGATCGCCTTGGCTGCTCGCTTGGTTAACGGTCACTGCGGGATTCTGCGTGTCGATGCTGAATTGGTCGGAAAACGAGGCTGGCGATTGCGCATTCCCTGCCACGTCTTTGCCACCGGTCACCCGAACGTCCACGTTAGCCAACGTCGTGTTCGCGTCCGTGACGTTGTACTTGGCTACGTAGGTTGTGTTATTCTTCCACGAACTCTGCCCCGCGTTCAACGTCAGCGTGCTGCCAGTATTCTCCACCGGGAAGGAAATGGTCGGCGCCGTACTCGCGTCCATCGGCTCGCTGAATGCCACCGTCAGCATGAACATGCCCAAACCTGCATTCGCATCGGTGATCGTGTTCAGGTTCGGAGTCACGCTGGACACTGTCGGCGGATCGTCGTCGTTGGTCGTCACCGTGACCGTCTTGTCCGCCAACGGATCCCATGCATTGTCCGAGCTGGCATCGACCACCGACACCGTCACCGTGCTGGTCTGCGGCCCGTCCACGGTCATGTCGTCCGCCGCCGTCAGCGTCACCGTCTGCGCCGTGTTCCAGTTGGCCGAGGTAAACGTCACGGTCGAAGGCGAGACCGTCACTTCGCCCGTGTCGCCGCTGGTCACCGAGAACACCACGTCCGTCAGTGGCTGCCTGGTGAGCACCACCGTGAACGTGTCCGTCGTGTTCGGCTCCGTGACCGTCGCTGTCGCCTTGCTGAGTGTGAAGCCCGCTACGTCGTCGTCGTTGGTCGTCACCGTGACC
>JAPLNJ010001204.1 GCA_026692885.1 Planctomycetota bacterium
TTCCGCCCCAAAGGGGCATTAACAAATCAGCCCAGGGCAGAGCGTCGCGGCGACAGCCGCAGAGCGACGCCCTGGGTGCGGTATCGATTCAGCACGGTAGCCCTGAAAGGGCGAAACAAATCGGTTCATCCCACACGCATCACTCGTCAGATGCGCCAAGGCTTGTTTCGCCCCTTCAGGGCTGGCGTTCCTGATACTCCCCTAACCCAGGGCGGCGCTACGCGGCTAACGCCGCTCCGCTCTGCCCTGGGCTGCTATGTGGCTGCCCCTATCGGGGCGAAAACCTAAGCTGCCCCTAGCAGAGCGAAAACTTGTGTATAACGACGAGCCCGATGGCCGGGTGCGACGCACCAGCGGGCGCAGCTTCAGCCGCGTACCGCCTCAATGAAAGCCGCCACATTTTCGGCCGGGATGTCGCCGGGCATGTCGTGGCTGGGGGCGATGATGAAACCCCCGCCGTGGCCCACGGCGTCCACCAGTCGGCGAGCTTCGTCGCGGACTTGCTGGGGTGTGCCGAACGGGAGCACGCGTTGGATGCTCATGCCGCCAAAGAAGGTCAGCCGGTCACCGAACTGCTGTTTCATCTCGACGGGCTCCATCACCTCCGGCTGAAAGGGATTGAACACGTCCAGGCCCAGTTCGATGAGGTCGGGAAACAGTTCCTGCACCTGACCGCAGCAGTGGATCATCACGGCTTTGCCGCCGCGACGGACCGCAGCGTACATCCGCGCCAGCCGTGGCCGAACAAACCGGTGCCACAACGGAGCGCCGAACAGCAGCCCGCGCTGATGCCCCCAGTCGTCGCCGAACAGAATCCCGTCGATGTCGTACTGCAGCAGCTCCTCAACGATCGCCAAGTTGAACTCGGTCAGCACGTCGAACAACTCGTCCACGAACTCGGGGGCCTCCAGCATGTCGAACATCAGCTCGGTCATGCCGCGCAGACTCCATGCCCGCTCGAACAGCGAGAAGCTGAGGGTTACGTAACGGAATTGTTGGGGGTGGGTCGCGATGAAGGCGGGCAGTCCCACATAGCGTTTCGGGTGGCGGGGATCGGGGAGGCTGTAGTCGGCCAGCGAACGGCCGAGCAGCTGATATTCCTCGACCACGCCGATGTCCTTGTCGACCGTGCGATTCCAGACGACGCCAAACTCGTCGCGAAAGAAACCGGGACGGATCTCCTGGATGGAGTCCGGCGACCGGGCTCGGTAGCGTGCCAGATGGTTGCCCAGCACGCGGTCGAGATCCGTGGTCCCGAAGAAGGCCTCCAGCTTCTGCTGCATCCGCACCGTGTAGCCCACATGCCACGGAGTCTGGTCCGGCTCGTGGTGAAGAATCGCTTGCCAGACGCGGTCTCGCGGAGTGGTGCTGGTCATCGGAATTGCTTTCTTGAAGTTAGTACTGCACCACCACGCGTTGCCCGGTTGCCGAAGACTTGCGCATGGCCTCGATAATCACAGCCACGCGATAGCCGTCTTCGAAGGTGGCGAGGAACGGACTCAAGGGTTTGTGGTTGGCCACCGCATCGAGGAAATGGAACTTCTCAATGATGTGGCAGTGCTCCCAGCCGATATTGTGGCCCGTCGGCCACCAGGCCCCGGCATAGGGGTGGTAACTCTCGGTCACACTGACTTCGGTGAAGCCCATCACCGCCTGATTCGGACCTCCTGCCTGGCAGACGAACAGGCTGTTGGGATGCTCCAGATCCCACCGCAGGGAACCTGCCGAACCATTGATCTCCCAGGACAGATAATTCTTGCGGCCCGTAGCGACGACCGAGGACTCCATCACGCCGATGGCCCCGCTCTCGAAGTCCAGAACCGCGGCGGTGCCTTCGTCGGAGGTCACGGCCGTGTTGCCCGCCGACGCGACCGCCCGATCGGCGTTGAACGTGCGGACGATTGCCGACAAGCTCTTGATCTCGCCGACCAGGAATCGACATTGGTCGATGGCGTGGCTGCCGATGCCTTGGAGACCTCCGGAGTGCGGCCAGGCCGAGTACCACGCGGCGTCGGGCCGTAACGACGGGTCGTGTCCGGCACTCTGCAGGTAGTTAACGCGGATGTGATAGAGTGTACCGAGCCGGCCCGCCGTAATCAGTTCCTTGGCCAATTGCACTGCGGGCATGAAGCGGTAGTTGAAAGTGCACACCGCCTTGCCGGGTGCCGCCGCCGCGGCGTCCCGCATGCGTCGAGCATCGGCGACCGCGATGGCCATCGGCTTCTCGCAGATCACGTGCTTGCCGTTCTGCAGCGCGGCGATCGTCGGCTCGACGTGGACCGGATCCGGCCCGCAGTTGTCGAACACCTCGATGACCGGGTCGGCGACCAGTTCGTTCCAATTGCAGCAGGTGCGGTCGAAGCCGTACCGCGCGGCCTCGCGTTCCACTTTCTTTTCGTCCTTGTCGCACAGCAGTGATAACCGCGGCGTGAGATTCGCATCCGGGTAGATGTACGGGATCTTCCTGTAAGCATTCGTGTGGCACTTGCCCATGAAGCCGCAGCCGAGCATTCCGATCCGGACAACCTTGCGTGGATCCGGTCCGACCGTCTTGATGGTCATAATTGGGGGTTCCTTTCGTATCGTGTAGGTCAGCCTTTCCAGGCTGACGTGTCGTAGGTCAGCCTTTCCAGGCTGACGTCAGGCTGGAAAGCCTGACCTACGGGGTTGCGGCAATATGCGGCGTCAGGACAAGATTGGCGCCAAGTTCTCACGCGCCCAGCGAATGGACGCCTCCAGGTGTTCGCGTTCGAGCTTCCACGATTCCGGGCCGTCGGGTAACGCACCCGGCGCCCCGGCCAGCGGCCGCTCCCAAGACTTCTGCAGATACCAACTCAGCCCATCTCCAGGCGGAGCAGGGTGCCGCGTGAAGTAGCCTGGTTCCAGGATGTTGAGCGTGAAATAGCGCCACTGCGAGTGGATCTCGAGGTTGAGGTTAATCTCCGGATTGCCGGCTTGCAGCGTCCGGGCGATGGCCGCCAAGTCGATATCACCTTCACCCAGTGCACAATTCTCCAAGGCCAGGCCTTGGTCGGTCCGCAAAACGCGGTAGTCTTTGAAGTGCGTCGTCAGGGCGTAGGGAGCCAGAATGCTGGCCAGCCGCAAGGGATCGTCGAGATCGAACGCCAGGTTCGCGGAATCGACGGTAAAGCCGAACGCCGGGCTGGCGACGCGGGCGAAGATCGAGGCCAATTCACGGACCGTGAAGTCCGCGTGGTTCTCCATGGCGATCTTCAGGCCCAGGTCCGCGGCGGCCTGGCACGCCTCGCGCAGAATGGCCACGGCCTGATCGGCCAAAGCCGCCATATCGTGGCCCTCGTCGCGAATGAAGAGGTTGCCGCCCACGCAGCGGAGGATGGGTGAGCCGAGCTTCCGGGCAATGTCCAGGTGGTCGATGACGATTTGGGCCGCGGATGCGTGCACCTCGTATCCGGCGGCCGCCAACAGTTCGCGGCCCTGCGTGGCCATGGGATGCCATGGGAAGATCGAGCCCATGCCGAAGTGCAAGTACAGGCCCAACTCCTCGGCCATGTCCCGAATCGATGCCAAGTCGTCGTCGCGAAACGAGCGAAACGGCGACAGTTCGAACAGGACGCCAGCCAGCCCCCAGGCTTTCGCCAGCTTCAGTACGCCGATCGGATCGAGACCCGAGTTGCGGACCGAGTACGAGTCCATGCCAAGTTTCATAAGTGGCCCCTTTCTCCTCAATCGGCAGATTGCGAATACGACAATTGTAGTCGTCACGCTCCGCTGTGCGCGACATGTCATCACGGCGGAGCGTGATGACTACTTTGAAACCCCGACAGTTATTGATGCGCCGGTCCTACACGCCACTCTTGATCTCACGGACGTCGATCGAACCGGACCGCACTTCGACGAAGGGCTTACCATCCTGGACGCCCACCGTGCCGTAGCCCGTGGCCGTGCTCAGGAAACAGCGGAAGTTGCCGGCCAGACTCGGCTGGAGGTACAGCACCTTCTCGACCGCGTCGTAGCGGGCGCCGCTCAGCCCCTGGAGCAGCGCGTAGCTCGCCATGGCGCGGGCGTACCAGTGACCGCACTCGTACTCGTTGAACGGATTCCGCAGGCGGCCATCGTACCGGGCCCGGCAGACGCGGACAATATCCAAACCCTGCTCCACCAGACCCATGCGCATCAGGTGCGAGGCGACTTGGTATTCGATCCCCGTCCAGACTTCGTTCGAATAGACGAACGGCAGCGACAGCTCGCCGCCTTTGGGCCAGGTGCAGAGCAGCAGGCCACCCTCGGCGCCACAAGCGTAACTGGGCCGCTGTGGATTGGGGTGAGCGGTCAGATCGCGTTTCAGATTGTGGCGGTGAACCGCCTGGAGATGGCTGGCGACCTGCTTGGGAGCCAATACCTGCCCGACACCGCAGACCAGCGCCAGCCAGGAGCCCAGGACGCCATCGGCCAGGCAGCCGGTGCCGTACTGGTACTTGGGACCCTCCCGCTCCAGCAGCGCGAGAGCTTCGGGAGAATAGGTGCCGACCATGCTCTTGACCTCGGTCGGATCTTTGGCACGAAGATTCTTCCACTGGATCTTCTGGATGAAATACTCGCCGTCGAACAGTTCCCGATCCGCACGGTCGGTGCCCTTGGCATGCAACTCCGCGTACAGCGGCACTTCGTCTTTCAACGCCTGGCCCATGCGCACTGCCGCCCGCAGCGCGCCGAGATAGAAGCTGGTACACATGCCGTCCGGGCCCCAGAACTCGATGTCGTAGGTATTGTGGTGGGGTTCTTCCAGCCAACCCTGATGTCGCGGGTCCCACGTTTCGATGCAGTAGTCGAGGCTCTGTTTCACCTTGGGCCACAGGCTGCGGAGCCACGCCAGGTCGCCACTGATCCGCCAGTCGCGATGGATTTTCATGATGCCACCCAATTGGCCGTCGGCGGCGGCATGAAAGTCGGGGACCAACGGGCGGATGGGCAACGCGCTGCGGAATGTCTGATGGCCCCGCTCGTCCTGCGACGGGCCAAACTCGGTCTCACGCAGCGTACGTTCCAAGGCGGGAAACAAGTGCGGCAAGGCTTGCGCGTAGTTCCAGACGTGTGTGCACGACCCGTGGCAGCAACCGGCGTTGTCGCCACAACCTTCCCACGCCCAGAGCCGGCCGTCGGCCTGCCGCAGCACGGTGGGCGATTTCAGAATGGTCAGGTTGGCGGCCACGGCCTCGATGACTTCCGGCGGCAACGTGGTGTCGTAGAAACAATCGCTGAACCGCTGCGTGTTCGTGCGCAACTCGTCGTAGTGCTCGCGCCAGTAGGTGCTAACTTCGCCAACGTTCGCAAAGCGGCCGGTGTACCACGGCCGGTAGGTGCCCTGCAAAATCGGCAGGTCGGGCTTGGCGGCGGGATCCTTACCCATGCGCAGCGTGGTTTGGCCGACATACCAGGCGAACCGCACCACGATGGTCCGCGAGGCGTGAGGCGCCAGTGTGAACGGCACGAAGAGCGTAGCGCCGGGCGCCGCCCCGCCGTCGGTCACCGATGCTCGGTCGTAGCAGGCACCGCTGGCAATGTCTTTCCAAGCCATCGTCAGCGGATCCCACCAGCCACCCCGGAACCACGCCTGGTTTACCTTTGCCCCCGGCTCGCTGACGCTCACCGAAAAGGCGCCTTCCTCCTGCGGTTTGTCCTTCCCCGGCCCGCACCACAGCACGAACCCACCCGGAGTCGCTTGGACGGCCTGCGGATTACTACCGAGGGCCATAAAGTTCTTCGCATTCCAGGAGAATACCGCCTCGACGGGCGACGCCGAGTCGTTGGTGAAACAGTACTCCAGTGCGGCCACCGGCAGGCTGGCGTGGTCCGCGTCGTTAGGTTCAAAAGGACTCCAACCGGTGATTTCCACCTGCAGCGGTACGTCCGGGTCGCGGAGCGTGATCGTGCCAAACGGAAATCGCACTCGGAAACGGGCCTCACGGAAACGTGGCAGCCCGAACGAGGTGCCCGCGGCGCCGTTACCGGTGCCGGGCTGGCCAAAGAGCTTCCACCCCGGCACGGGTCCTTCCAGCACGCGGGCCACCGGTGTCTGACCCTTCACCGAGATTGCGGCGAAGGTGCACGGTTCGTGAAACACTTCCGGCTTGTTCCGCAAGGAGACATGCGACAACGCACCGGTGCCTTCCAGGCAGAGCATGCCCGCGCCCATGCCGCCCAGGGGAAAGGCCACACGGTTGAGATGCTCACCGGTGTACTCACCACGGTTCTTGGACGTCGCGGTGGTGGGCGCCTTCGCGGCCGCCGTCGGGTTGCTTTCGGCAGCAGCCACAGGGGCAGCCATGGCCGATGGCAAGGCCGCCCCAACGGCGGCCACCGCGCACGTTTTGAGGACGTCACGGCGTGACAGGTCGGACGAATGGTCGCTGTGCATGGGGTTTCTCCTAAGGCGACACGTGGCCGCAACCAAAGTAGCATGGCTCTCCAGAGCCGTGCGTGTGCGACTCCTCAGTGGCCAGTCCCTCCCGAGACTGCCCGGCTCTGAGAGAGCCAAGCTATCTGGGATACTAAGTAAGCCGATTCTCTTCTTCCCGTCAAGCAGGCAGGCACGCTGCTGGTGGGCGTAACCGGTCTTCCTCGCACGAGATAGTAAGGGCCCAGGATCGGCGACGTGGCATTGGTAGTGAACTCAGTCGGGCTGGAGAACACCCACGATGGCTTGCGAGCTTGGCGTTGGGCGGGGATAATGCCGGCGCCCGCAGGCAGAGATCAGCGTCGGCAGGCTGAAAACCACACTCCGAGGCTGTGAACGAATCAAATCGGCGAACGATGCTTGCACAAGGTGTAGGGTGGGCTGTGCCCACCAAGCACAAGCAGTTGTGGTGGGCACAGCCCACCCTGCGATCCTTTCACGGCCTCTCCGACGAGAGCTAACTGGCTACCTCTCCGACGAGAGCTAACTGGCTACGGAATTTGATTATGTTCCAAGGTTTAGTCCTAGCGCAGACGTTGCAGGATTTGGAAGCGACCTATGGGGTCGAACGCAGGTTGGTTGAAGGCGGAAGTGAGCTGTTAAACCCCTTTATTCTTACGCTCATCTGCATTGTCCCCGTGATTGCAATTGTCGTCGCGATGGTGTGGTGGGGAATCAACTTCTATTACGACCGAAAATTTGCCAGTGTCATGGAAGTCAAGAAAGAATCCTTCGTGTTCTGGGTGCTGCTCCTGTTCGTCGGATATCTTGAAGCCTGGATTATCGTCGGGACCCTTACCGGATCATGGTTCTTGGGGTCTTTGAACATCGGAATGAATGTTCTTTACCTTGTGGCCTTCCTGGTGTTTGCCCTGGTGTATCACTCGAACGTGAGGTTCCAATCAGATTTTGCACCTTCGCTCCGAGCCAAGTCAGTCATGGTAATCGCTATTATCTTGCCGCCGGTGTTTGTTAATCTTTTCATACGAGCTTGGTCGACGGACGTCGATGAGCTGTATAATCGCCCCGAAGTTGTTTGGACGTTAAGAGGAGTGTTGGGGATGCTCCTCGTCTACTGTGTGGTTGACCTCTGGCTACAATACAGGCAGGTCAAACTGAAAAAGAAGATCTGGGAGGGTTGGTCAAAGAAGGTTTCCGGGTGAAGCACGCGAGGCTGGAGGTCCTTAGGCGAGGACGCAAAATGACTCACGTGCAACTTTTCTTGTAGGATTCACACGGATGGCAGAGCCAGAGCACGGATATCTGTCTTGTTCGGTTTTCATCCGTGCTCTTCCATCCGAGCTGGCAACGGGACGTGGAAGACCTCAACCGTGACTACCTACGACACGATTCACGTGTCCAGGCCCGCCAGCAATCATCCGGGCGAGCCGGCCGCACGGGCGGCGAGAAAATCGCGGATGGCAGCGTTGACAGAAGCGGGTTTTTCCAGCGGAGCCAGGTGACCGGCGTCGGGGATCTCGATGAACTGGGCGCCGGCGATGCACGCGGCCATCGATCGCATTTCACTGACCGTCGCAATCGCATCCTGCTCGCCACAGACGACCAATGTCGGCACCTTGATCTCGCCCAGTTGGCTGGTGAAATCGTGTCGCCGAGCCATGCCGCGGAGGGCCGCGGCCGCTCCGGCAGAGGGTGTCGCCAACATCACACGGCGCGTGGCGGCGATGAGCTCCGGCTGCTGGGCGAACGTCACGGGAGCGAATAGCCGCGGCAGCATTGTCTCGGGCAGCAGACTCACGCCCTCGGCCAAGACCCGTTCAGCCGTCGCCAGCCGTCCCTGGGCGACATCGGGCGGGTCGGCGAGGGCTCGTGTGTCGCACAGGATCAGCGCAGCCAGCCGTGCGGGGTGCCGCCGCCAGAACTGCCAGGCGATGTAGCCTCCCATCGAGAGTCCGCAGAACACCACCTGCTCGACCACGCCCAACACGTCCAGCAGCACAGCGAGATCGTCGGCAAATTGCTCCATTGCAATTTCGCCGGAAGTCGCCAAGCTTCGTCCAAAGCCGCGAAGGTCGGGGGCAATGACGCGGTAGTCCTTGGCGAGATCGTTAATCTGCCCCTGCCACATCGTGTGATCCAACGGAAATCCGTGCACGAGCAGCAACGACGTGCCGTGCCCCTGATCCAGGACGTGGCAGAGGATGTCGTTGACCTTGACGATTGGCATGGCTAGGCCAGGTCTCGATCTTCAAACAGCAACCAAGCCAGCAGCATGGCAATCAGGCTGTAGATCAGGCAATACACCAGGGCCCAGGCCAGGTAGAGGTGGGGCACCGGCAGGCCCGCGGCCACGGCCGCCTGAATGTTGAAGTGGTCGAGATTAGGGAAGATGGTGGCAATCAGCTGGCCGAAGAACTGCACGAATACAAACTGCCCCATTGAGGACTGCACGATCAGCGGCGTCAGATGGCCGAGTACGTAGATGGCAAAGGAAATCACGAAATTGGCCAACAGCGGCAGACGGGTCGAGATGGCCACACTGACGGCCGCCAGGACGACCGTCTCCAGGAATGCCAAGACCAACCCCGGGACCGTGTAGACCATCTCCAGGTGGCACAACTGCCACGTCACGTCTTGGGTGGTCGAGTTCTCCTTGCCATCGTAGATCGGCTTGTAGGCGGTGACGAGCAACAGCAGCAACCCCAGCACGACAAACAGCAGGACGACGGTCCACACGATGCCGAGAAACTTGCCCAGAATGAACGAGCGTCGCCCGATAGGCTTGGACAACACGGTCAGCGCCGTCTTGCCGTCGAGCTCATCCGCGACGGAATTTCCGGCGGCCCATACGGCCTGGAAAATTCCCAGGATCATGATCGACGTCAAGCCGGTGTCTTTGAGGACTTTGATGTCTTCGCCGAACGTGTTGTACGGAATAAAGACATAGGCTACGAGAATCACGACCCCCAGCGTCAGCAGGATGGCGAACAGCGGTTGAGCCACCTCGTTCTTGTAGGTGGATAAGGCGATGGCGGACAAACGAGGAGCCAAGACCTGTTGGAGCAGGTACAGCAGAAATACCGCCACGATGGAGATGGCCATGACGGGTATCGTCACGATCTCCGGATGCGGCGGGGCCATGATCGACGTCAGTTCGAAGTGCGCGGGTTGGCCACCCAGATTTCGCACGTATAGCTTCGAGACATCCCCTTCCAGGAACGGATTGACCGTCTGGATGCCCTTGATCCATGAGAGTTCCTCTCCTGCGATCACGTCGATCGATGCTCCGGGCCTGGTTTCCACGAAGGGACGCGTCGAGATGGACAGATTCTGATCGCTGCGAAAGACCAGAAAGCGGGTCTCACTCTGGCTGATCGACACCGGCAATTCGTGCGCGACGGGATCGGAAAACTCGGCCTTCGCATCCTCCAGACCCGAAACGGACACTTCGAACGTTTCGGTCCTGGACCCCATGTACGGCAGACGGGTCAGCGACGCGAGCAGGTCGAGCGGCTCCCGAATCAGCAAGGTCCCAAGGATGCCGAAACTGGCCAACGATACCGTGATCACGAACAACGGCCGAAGCACGCCTTCGCGCACGGCCAGGGGTACCTCAGCCACCGTGCGTCGCGACACCAGCCGGCAGATGGGCCGGACGAACCGTCGGAAACCTTCCGGCGTTTCGCCGCGTTGGCCTGGCGCGGAGCGCGGATCAGCGAGGTAACCCAGTCCCGGAATCCGCGAGAGGATGGCCAACAGCAACCAAAGCAGAAATAGCAGCAGCAGCCCTGCCAACGCGCCGACGCCGAGCAACCAAATCGGCGTCAGCCAGTTGTTGATCCACGGAGCGACCGCTCCGACGATTGCCAGCATGCTCATGGGTTGAATCCCTGGAGTGTTTTCCTAAGTCCCCAACTGTTCGTGTTAACGCTTGTACGAAGCTAACTGGAAGGTGGTTCGGTCGATAGGGCCGCGAATTCGTCCGAGTTGTTCGTCTACCGTCGTAACGTAAAGTCTTTGAATTCCCCGGTAGCCAGCAGTTCTTGGAGCATGACATCGCGAATATTTCCGCTCATCGCCTCGGCCAAGTCGTGCAAGAACGCCTCGATTTCTGCCAGCGCGCCCTCGACCACCAGTCGCACGCTCCCGTCCGATTCATTCCGCACGAAGCCGGTCACTGCGTACCCACGGGCCATGCGGACCGTCGTGAAACGAAACCCGACGCCCTGCACATCGCCCCGATACCGCACTTCTCGCCGCTGCGGTGTCGAGCCGCTCAACACGCGAGTCTCCCCCCAGAAAAACGAAAACGCTAAATATAGAGGCAATCGCCCGCGTCTACCAGAGCCGATGTCAGCCGAACCCGCCCCGAGTTCGAAGATTGCGCCGACAGCGTCGCTGGGGGCGCAGGAACTGGTTCGTAGCAGAAGAAGTCGTGAGCCTTCCGCCGTTTCGCGAGCTAGCGGCCTGAATTCTCACGATTTCGGCTACGACTTTTCTCGTGAGTTTACCGGTCTTCTGCAAGCCCGTTCCTGCACCCTCGCGCCGGTCTGCGGCCCCAACGCCATTGACGCTGCCGGCTAAATTCGGTAACGTCCCCGCCCCGAACTGCATTTCCCCTGCTGGATGTCTATGCAGTCCATGGAACGGAAGGCTGGTATGACCGAAACCGACTCCCGACCTCGTACCCGCGTATCGCCTCACAAGACCTTAACCATCGTCATTGGCGGCTGTTTGCTGCTGCTGGCAGACGCTTTCGCAGCCGGCCCGGGCGTCATGCCACACGGAGGCGTCCTGGTGTTACGCAATGGCGAGGTGTTGCGGGGACAAATTACGCAGGCCGGCGACCGTTACATCGTGACGTGGGGCGACGGCGGCGAGGTGCGAGTCCCGGCGGGTGACGTAGAAATGAGCTGCCGCGACCTGGAGGAAGCCTATCTCCGTAAGCGTGTCACTGCCGAATTGGGTGGTTTGGGGCGGCATTTGGAGCTGGCGGATTGGTGCCTGCGTCATACGTTGCTGGCTCAGGCGGCAGATGAAGTTTTGGCCGCGACTGCCATCGAGCCGAACCATCCGCGGATCCGCATGCTGGAACGTCGTCTACAACTGGCGGCAGGTCAGTCCGCACCCCAACTCAGTTCTCCCGTACGGCCGCAGGCTGAAGTCAATCTGTCCAAGATGGAGCAGACCCTCCGCGAACTGCCGGATGCCGCAGTGGAGAAGTACACCGTGCATCTGCAGCCGCTGCTGCTCAATCGCTGCGGAGCCAATACTTGCCATGGTGTCGCCAGTAACTCGGAATATCGCCTGATGCGGCCATCCTGGGGCAAGACCGTAACGCGACGGTACACTCAGCGGAATCTCTTTGCCACGCTGCAACAGATCAATACCCGGTGCCCCGAACAGAGTCCACTGCTGACTGTGCCCAGCGCACCGCATGGATCGCTGGATCGTGCAGCCTTCGGGGAGCGGGATCAACCCCACGTCAAGATGCTGGAAGAATGGCTGAGACAGGTCGCGAAGCAGGATGTGGGGCCGGCCCCGAAAACCATCAGCACGGCGTCGTCCCCGCTTCTGCAATCCGGTGTTTCACAACCCCAGTTCTCGCCCCAGGGACCAGCCCCCAAGACGGCGGCGGCAACACCTCCAGCCGATCAGACCCCCATCCCAAGTTTCGGACCTCGACTGCGGCCGCTGCCCTACGACGGCTTCGTGCCGCGCGATGCCCTCGACCCCGAGATCTTCAACCGCCGCTTCTTCGGGACCGATGCGGCTAGTCCAAAGTGAATTGGCCGCTGCGCTGTGGATGGGGCCGTAGTTCCCGCTCCGAGCCCCATGACACGGACCACCACGCCAGCGACACTCGCCACGGCGTGACACTCTGCCAGACACGGATCAGCGGCTCCAGCTGGCAGCCCAATTCTTCCTGCAACTCCCGCTGCAGGGCCTGGACTTCCGTCTCACCGTGCTCAATGCCACCACCTGGAAAACAATAGCTGCCCGGCGCCTCGACATGAGCCGAACGCCGAATCACCAGGAACTTCTCCGCTCGGCGAATGACAGCCACGACTCCGCGGCGCAAGGGCTCAGCGTGCGGATCCGACATGCGTGTTCCCGGAGAGGCTGTGAAAGAATCGTAGGGTGGGTTGTACCCACCACAACTACTTGTATCTGGTGGGCACAGCCCACCCTACGCATTGTGCAAGCCTGGTTGCCCGATTTGATTTCTCACGGTCTCGCGGCGGACGTCTAGCTTCCCGGTGGTAGAGGACTCACCGCTCTCCGCGGACTCTTGCGGTGGAACAGGAACACGCGGCGGCCCGCTTCGTCCTTGTCGTCGCCGATTCCGTAGTCCAGCAGTTCGAGCGTACTGCGCCGCACAATTCGTCCGGCCTCGTTCAATTCCTTGGAGGTGTTTGCCACCACGCCCCCTGGCACATCAGGGCAGTAGACCTCCACGGTGACCGTCGTGCCTTTGTCGTGTTGCTGCAAGGTGCGAATAAAGGCTGCGGTCTTGATTTCCGCTAACACTTTGTAGGGCATGGCGACCGCTATCACATCGGCCACACTGGACTGGCGCGGCGGTAGGTCTGGAGAGCTGCCGACAGACTTCACTTCTCGCTTCAGCACGTACGGCGCCACACGGTCCGAGTAGTAGATGACGCTGATGGCTCTGGATGGTCCCGCGCCGATGGTGCCTTCCAGCCGGTCGCACGGCGTCTTCAAGCCTCCCAACTCGAACATTTCGGTGCCGATTTTCTTGAGCGTGTTTCCTTCGCCGCTCGTTTCCCCCTGGTAACCAAGGCAGACGGTCTTGGGCTGAGCCAGGAAGCGTTTGCCGGAGACTTCGACCGTGATTTCCGATTGCACCACGAATCCTTTGTCATCCAGTTCCACCAGCGTCGTCTTTGTTTCCGTGGTACTGACAGCGGTCACACTGCCCTGGGCATTGACCTCCTCAGTCAATTTGCGAACCTTAGTCCATGCGCCGACCTCGAAGCGGCCCCACGCGTGTTTATCACGGGGAATCACCGCGGTCTGTGCAGGGGCCACCGTCGTGGCCAGCCATACGCCAAGCAAAGACGTGATTGCGGTCAGCCGGGAAATAGCGAGGGGCGGGTTCAACGTAGCATAATCCTCGAACGGTTAATACGAATCTGATCCAGGCTATTGTGGCCCTTTGGTCATTCAACGCAAACCCCTCCTGTAAGGGGAGACACGCCAACGGGGCCGATTCGAGGGGATGGTTCGTACTGGTCGTAGCGTCTGCACAAGACAGCACGGCAAACGACGGCGGCTCGTTTCCCTTGCTTGCGAACCAACGGCAGATCAGCCGGAGAGTTACGTCCCCGGTTGGCCACGATCAGGCTCTTTGAGTGCGAACAAACGGCGTCTACCATCGAGTCCTGTTACCTGCAGCCGCCTTTTGCCGACTATTTTGCCCACGAGCGTTCCATCCGGCACAGGCATCCGCACGGTGCCGTCGCCAGCGATGTACTGGTATCCGGAAGTCGAGGCCAACTTGCCGCTGTGGTCAAATACCGATACTCGCCCGTACTGATCGAAAAACAGTTTCTCCCCTCGCGGTCCTGACCACTCTCCGACGAGGGACGGAGTCGAGTCTCCCAGCTTGTTACAGGAGGTGAACAGGGACAAACAAATCGTGCTGATGACAGCCAAGGCGAATAGTCTCATCCGAACTACCTCTCATGTTGACGGGGCGTTGCAGCCCGTTATGATAATCACCCGACCTCTGATCGGCCAAGAAAAAAGCAACGATCCTTCCGGGCTTACGCCTGTCAAGAAATCGTAGGGCGGAATTCATTCCGCCGTAGCAGACTAAAGTCCGCTCTACGACGAAACCACGGTGTTGTTCCGTGCCAGATACCTACGGGGCGTCGATCTGCTGGCGAATCAGTTCCGTCAGTGCCTGGGGATTTGTCTCGTCCAGACGCTTGAGGATCCGGTTCCAGCGATAGGCCAAGCTTCCGGCCTCATTCCAGGTGCGGTGAGCGAACAGGTTATCAAAAGCTCGCTGACGGCTGCGATAGTCCTGCTGGATTTTGCAAAACTGCGCACAAAAGGCTTGCAAGTAGGCGGCTGCAAATTCCGCCGGTCGGGAAACCAAGGACAGGCGTTTACGGACGGGTCTAGCGTAGTCTACGGCGAAGGACGCGAGTTCGCTGGTGTAGTCCGTGAAAGTGCCCATTTGATCCACCACCAGGATTTCTGTCGGCAGACCCGTCTGATCTTCGATGAGGACCTCGTCGCCATCATCAAAAACCACCGGTCCGTTCAAGTCGCGGCGGCCGACGATCATGTTGGGCGCCGCGGCAAGGCCCAACAGACGAGCTAACCGCAGGGCGAAGGCGTCGTTCTTGTAGCGATGATTGGGCACCTTGTCCGTGGCGACGCCACGAATGTAATCCCGCTCAAAAAACGGCGACCAGATGGTCCGGCCTCGGCATTCCGCACACGTCCCCGCGTAAATCTCCTCGAGCTTGCCCGCCACGAGACGTGGGAGGATATTCATGCCGAGTTGCCGACATGCCAGACGCCGATCCAACACGTAGTCCGTGTACTCTTCGGTGTCCAACATGGCCTGCAGCAGATCTTTCCCCTCATTGAGTCGTTCGGCTACCCCGTATTTCTGCATCCGTATGACTTTGACGATTTCCTGCTGGCTGTCGCAAGGTTTGATTTCGGCAAGGAACACGTCGCGACGTCCGCGGAGTATCCGGCTGCGCGATAGCGACTCCACCACCCGGCCGACGTTGACGTATTCCAGGTCTCCGTACTCCCGGATGAAATTGAAAATGAACCCCAACACTTTGTCATCGCAGAGCGGGTCACGCGGTTGGCGATCCGAGCGATTGCCAAAAATCGGATCGAGAATGAATTCGCCATGTTCGCAGCGGCCCCCAGGCAGCCATTCGATCTGCATAAAGAACTCGGAACTCAGGCCCAGAAACGTTTCTTCGGGGACCATTTCGTCGCGTTCGGCAATCAGCTTGACGAACATTCGATTCCGCCACTCCACAAAGCTCACGTCATCCTGCCGCAAGCCCATGGGCACCGAGCAGAAGAACTTCTCCCGCAAGACGGCGTAGGCGGCCTCGAGCTGGGCCTTGTCCGCATCCAAGAAGTCGCAGGCCGCAAAGTCCCGCTTCGAAAAGGACTTGTCGGCCAAGAAGAAGGCGACCTCCGGGTTACCGAAGCGGTTCGTCCGGGCTGAATGCTGCTGGATTTCATACAGCATTTGCCGCCGCTCGCTCTCCGGCCATTCGGCCAGACGGGAGAACTCGTGGCAGGTCAAGAAACGCGTCCCGGTGGAGTTGTTGTAGTAGTAAATCTGGCGTCCGCCGATGCCGATCCGGGAACTGCAGATCATCCGGATCATTTCGTCCGTGGACTTCGGCAGCGGTGTAATGCGCCAGCATTCGCCCCGGCGTTTTACGGCCTCGTGGACTTTCTCGTTGCGGGCGTACAGGAACCGCACCTGACGCGTGGAGGAGAATTGCGTGAGAATTTCGTCCGCCTGGAAGGCCAACGCCATGTTGTCGGGATCCGGACGGATCAGGATCGTGTTGTCCTCCATGATCAAGTCGACGGCGTTGGCCCACTCCGCCGCCCGTTCTTGTTCACTCAGCGGGAGCTGCCCTTTTCTGATCCGTTCCTCGTCCAGAGTATCCAGGTAGGCCAGGCGTTGTGTGGCGTGGATCCCCGGCAGTGTGATCAACGTCCTGGTGTAAGGAAAGATCGTGCCAATCCGTGACAGCAACCGCCCGTTGGCGTCTTTAGCCAAGGGATGTGAACCAATAATCCTGGGCATCATTTCGCCGTCTCCGCCTGTTCCCGGAACCGTAATGCGGCCGCTCTTAGGCCCGCGGCCAGAAATCGTGTATCTGCCACAGTATACCTGATCGGCGAGTGGGCTTCAGTCCATTTCCACCGCAGTGACGAACTGCTCCGAAACCTGGCTCACCTGCGGCGAATGGTCTCACGAATGATCTCGCTGACCCGCACGGGGTCTGAATCATCGAGTCGCTGCAGGATCTTTTCCCAGCGGTAGGCCAAGCTGCCGGCTTCGATGCGCGGACTATGAGCAAAGAGACTGTCGAAGGCTTTTCTCGCGAGGCGATACTCGCGTTGGATCTGACTGAATTGTTCCAGGAACGCTTCCATGTACGCAGCTGCAAATTCCTCCGGCTGGGCCACGTAGGGGAGCCGCCGGAGCACAGGGCCGGCATACTCCGGGGCGAAACGGTCCAAGGGACTGTAGAAATCGTGGAACGAACCCATTTGCTCGACTACGAGGATCTGGTGCGGGACGCCGGGCGGGTCCTCCAGTAGGACCTCATCACCATCGTCGAAGACCACATGTCCCTCGGGCGTGCAACGACCGACGATTAGGTTGGGCGCCGCGGCCGCGCCCAACAGCCGGGCGAATCGCGCGGCAAAGTTGGCGTCTGCGAAACGGTGCGCAGGAATCTTATCGGTGGCCACCCCGGCCACGTAGTCGCGTTCGAAATAGGTCGACCAGATGGTCGACCTGTGGTAACATTTCTGCGACCCGGTATAGGTTTCGCGGATCTTGAAGGCGCTGAGCCGCGGGGTGATATTCATGCCCAGCTGATGGCAGCCCACACGCCGGCCCAGCACATAATCCGTGTATTCCTCCGACTCGCGCATGGCTGTCAGCATGTCTCGGCCTTCGTCCAGGTGCGTCACCACGTCCCATTTCTGCAGGCGTAGGATTTTGACGCATTGCTCCGTCTGCCCCCGCGGCAACAAGGCTGCGAGATAGACTTCGCGGCGTCCAAACGCTTTACGCCGTCGCCCCAAAGATTCGACAACTCGCCCCAGGTTCACGTACTCCAGGTCGCCGTATTCTCGGATAAAGTTGAAGATGAAACCCGGCACCTTCTCTTCGTAAAGCGGATCGCGGGCGCGGCCCGGTGGCGGCTTCTGGAAAACAGGATCGAGAATCAATTCGCCATGCTCGAACCGAGCACCAGGGAGCCACTGGATTTTCAAGTAGAACTCGGAAGCCAGATTCAGCAAGTCCTCCTCCGCGACCACCTCCTCACGTTTGCCAATCAACACCGTGAACATCCGGTTCCTCCAGGTCGTGTCCTGCACGTCATCCTGGCGAAACCCGGGAGGCACAGCTTGGCGGAACTTGTGGCACAATTGTTGATGCACGCACCGCAACTGCTCGGCGTCCAACGCCTGGAAATTGTAGGGGGCCAAGTCCCCGCTCAGGAACGTCTGGTCCGCCATGAAGAACCGAATTTCCCGATTGCCGAGCCGATTGGTTCGCGTCGAGTAGTCTTGCATCTCCAGCAAGTGCTGCCGGAGTTCGTCGTCCGGAAGTTCCCACAGCCGGGCGAATTCGTGACAGGTCAGATACCGTATGCCGGCGGCATTGTCGTAGTAATAGATCGGACGACCGTGGATGGCAATCTGCGAGCGTTCGATCATCTGCTGCATCTCGACATTCGACGTCGGCAAGGACGCGATGCGCCAGCGGGCCCCTCTTCGCATAATGGCCTCAAAGACCCGTTCGATCCGCACGTCCAAGAATCGTACCTGGCCCGCGGAATAGTGGTCCGCGAGAACTTCATCCGCCTGGAACGTCAAGTCCATGCGTTCTGCATCGGGACGAATCTGAAGGGTGTGCTCGTCCAAGATCAGGTCGACCGCGGCGGACAGCAAGGCCGCCCGCTCCGCCGAACTTAATGGGGCGCGACCTTCCTGCGCCCGCTCCTGATCGATGACATCTAAGAAGTGCAGCCGCTGGGTGGCGTGGATGCCCGACACCGTGACCAAGACATTCTGATTGGGGAAGACCGTCGCGATCCGCACGCAGCGCCCCCGCTCATCCTTGGTGAACGGGGGCGGGCCAATGATTCGCAAGGGCATGTTGCCGGCTCCTCTCCTGGTCGAATGAATCAGGGCGTGCTGCTCTCGCCGACGGCCAGCAGCCGCGCCAGGGAACTGGCCAACTTGTCCAAGGCCGCGCGGTCGGGCAGGGTGACCGTCAGCCGGGGCCTGCCGGCTTCGTCTTCCTGGATACACTCGGCCAACCGGCCGCGCATGTCGCTCGCCAACTTCCGGGAAGCCTCCGTCTCCTGGTAATCGGCCATCAGTTCGCCCAGGAAGTTGAACGCCGCCCCCAACAACTCACCGCCCGCGGCCGCCACCCGATCGCGCCGAGCCAGCAGTTCCACTTCCCGTTGCTTGTCGGCCTTGGCCGTTTCGTCCACCGCGGCTGCCGGCTTGGCGCCGAGCAAGACCTCCAGCCGGCGTTTTAGCTCTTCCATACCGCTGGCCAAATCCACTTCGTCGACTTCGGACTCGACGTCCAGGGCGGCCAACGCCAGTTCGTGTTTTGCCGACAGCGTGTGCAATAATCTCTCTTCCAACGTCTCCTCGGTGACCAGCACGAAGACCTGCACCGGTTGCTTCTGGCCCATGCGGTGCGCCCGGGCGATCCGCTGCTCCAACACGGCCGGGTTCCAGGGCAGATCCACGTTGATGACTGTATTGGCCGCCTGCAGATTCAGTCCCAGCGAGCCGGCGTTCGTGGTCAGAAACAGCTTGCACTGCGGATCGCTTTGAAACCGTTGAACCAACTGCTGCCGCTGCTTCTGCGGCACCGAGCCGTCAAGTCGCGTGAACTCCAGGCCGCGCTGGGTCAACAGCGGCTCGATCAAGTTCAGCATCGTCGTCCACTCCGAGAAGAGGACCGCTTTGCGGTTCTGCTCCGCGAACAATTGGTCCAGCAACTCCGCCAAACGCTCCAGCTTACTCGAGTACCCGGGCGTCTGCTTGTCGACCAGGAATGTGGAATTGGCCGACATGCGGCACATCAGCAAGGCCCGCTGCAGCCGCAGCAGATCCATTTCGGTCAGGAATCTCTTACTGGTGATCTGCACCACGGTCTGCATGTGGGCCTGGTGCAGTTCCAGTTGTTCCTCGGTCGGTTGAATCCGGACAATCTCCGTGGTCCGCGGGGGCAGTTGCTGCATCACGGAGTCGCGCGTCCGGCGGAGCAGGATCGGCTTGAGCGTCTCGCGCAACTCGCCCAGGTTCTTGTAGCCCAACACCTTGCCTTTCTCGTCCACGACGCGGTGACGGTGAAAAAACCGAAAGGCCGGGGCCAAACGCCGGTCGTCGATGAACTGCACGACCGAATACAAATCATCCAGCCTGTTCTCTAGCGGCGTGCCGGACAAGACCAGGGCGAAGCGCGACTTGAGTCCCTTGATCACGCGACTGGTCTTGGCTTCCCAGTTCTTGATCCGCTGGCCTTCATCCAGGATGATCAAGTCCCATTTCATACGTTCGATTGCCAGGATGTCCCGGAGCACCTGCTCGTAGTTACAGATGGTGAAGAAGCAGGGATTCGCGTACTGCTCGGACCGTTCGCGCGCGGCGCCCACCACCAACTGGCACTCCCGATCGCTGAAGCGGTGGATTTCGTTTCGCCATTGCGACTTGAGCGACGCCGGACAGACGATCAAGACCTTGTGGATATCCGCCTCCCGAGCCAGCAGTTCGGCCACACCGACACCCTGGATCGTCTTGCCCAGTCCCATGTCGTCTGCCAGAACTGCCCGGCCCGCGCCGATGGCGAAAGCGATGCCGTCCAACTGATAAGGCAACAGCTCAGACTTCAGCAGTTCCTTACGCAGCGGATGCCAGGCCGGGTCGCGGCGGATCTCCGCCACGCGTTCCTTGATGCGATCCTGGAACAGCCACTGTTGGATATACTCTTCGGCATCCGGCGAGATCGTTAGCTCGTGGCCCAGCCGATCCAGGCGGCCGAGTCTTCTGAGCAGGTCGCGCACGTCGTCGATGTTACGGTCCCGTAACAGGCCGATAACCTGCTCCACTTCCGGCGGCAGCCGCTTGGGCGTCTCCAGTCGCAACGCCATTTCGGGACCATAGTGCAGGCACAGGAGCAACTGCCGACATTCGTAGGGGCGACGCCGGACGGCCGCGGGAAAACGCTGTCGCAGCTTGTGCAGAGCGTGCATGATGTGCTTGCAGGTACCGAGCGTGTTGGTGCGAAAATCGGGGCACGAGCAGTAGGCTTGGCCGGGATCTTCACCGCGTAACGTCAGCCGGTAGGTCTTGCCCGATTCGGCGCTGGTGAGTACGTAGTCCGTCCAAGGCTGCGACGGATCCGTCGAACGCATCTGCATCTTCTCGGTCCGTGCCCGTTCCGCCCGCTCATCGACCGCTCGTTGGACCAACTCCTGCTCGTTGAGCACCTCCGCCGGTGCCCGGTCCTCGGGCGGGGCGGCCAGTCCCAAGGCCGTCTTCTCTTCGAGAATCAGAGATAACGCCGCCGCCACTTCGGGGCACGCGACCTGCGAGGTATTGCAGCGCCAACGCAACCGGCGGTGGGCGTCGTCCGTCAGCTCGATCGTCACGACGGTGCCGCGGGCGTCGAGTAAGTGCAGTTCGAAACGCTCGTCCGTCAATCGCACCTGACGGGCGATGTCGAATTCGTACGTCCCACCGAGACTCAGCAGCTTCGTCGCGTTCTCGCCGAGCAACTGGTTGGCCTGCGGCAGTGTGAGCCGCGAGAGTTTGTCCTGGAGAGTCAATTCCCCGCTCTTTTTCGTCGTCATGACGTATCTCCGTAAGCTGACAGCGAAGCTGCGCGTAACAAGCTGGCCCCATCAAGCCTATGAATGTAGTCATCCCGTGGGCCGCGCCAAGACGGTGACTGACACGAAATGGTCTTCCCGTGGCATGGATCTCCAGAGCCGTGCAGACTTCCTCGTTCCCGCGTTCTGCGTGGGAACGTTGGTCTGGACGCTCCGCGTCGCAGCCCGCGCCCCATCCCGCGATGCATTACGTCGCTAGCGGGACGTGAAATCAGATCTGACTAGGGCACGCCCGCAAAGGGCCAGTCAAAACCGGGGTTGGACATAACTCGCCCAGACCTGCTTGATCGCTTGACCATCGTTCGGCGAAATGGTGCCGATTCGCCCGATCAACAGTGCTTGCTCAAGGCAATCTAATCGCGACAGCCGTACGGTCGATGGCGATCGCAGTCCGCTGGCTCGCCAATCCGCCAGCGGAACATCCGTGGAGGATCGTGCTGCTGCGGATGTCACCGCGGCGATGACGGCGTCAGAACCGTCGAGCCAAAGCACCAGGGCGGGACGCTTCTTCGATCCCAATCCGTCCGTGAAGGGGATCTCCGCAACCCAAAATTCACCGGGCTGGATAGTCATCGTACAGCCCCTCGTCTTCCGCTACGTAACTGTTCAGCAGCGCCGTGTGAGAGCGAATTGGCTCCGGCGTCGCGATGGGCGAGAGCGGCGTGATCGTGACAAGCCAGTGTCCCGGCCCGACGCTGTCCAGCAGCGCCGGAGGCAAGCGAAACTTCTCGCCGGGTTGAAGCTCGATCTCACACGTCAGTTGGTTAGTACTGGTTGGCATATGTCTCGCCTCCGCTTCCGACCTGGTCACCAACCGAGACTATACACCGCTCGGAGCTTGGACTCAAGTTGACGTCTGCGCGGGAGCCGCCCTTCGTGTTCGAGTGGCATTTGCCGTTTCACCCCTCACCCCAACCCTCTCCCCGGGGTATCGGGGCGAGGGAGTTATTCTTCGGCAGGCTCACGGTCCCACGGCCAAGGCATAGGCCGTAGCGTAGGCCCGGCAATGGGAGATGCTGATCAGCATCTGCTCGATGCCTAGACGCCGGCTGACGTCCAACGCCCCGCCGTCCAGGACGATGTGCGGCTTGCCGCCGATTTCGTTGCGCACTTCGACATCGCGCCACGTAATGCCGCGGGACCAGCCCGTACCCAGCGCTTTCAGCACCGCCTCCTTCGCGGCCCAGCGTCCGGCGTAATGTTGCGTGGCGGCTTTTCGAGCGCTGCAGTACTCGACCTCATAAGGCGTGAACACCCGCAACAGGAACAACTCACCGTGTCGCTCGATCATCTGCGCGATGCGCAGCGTCTCGACGATGTCGGTGCCGATACCGATAATGTTCATGAGCGAGCCTTCACGCCGCATGCTTCCTGGGCTCGGTACAGGACTCGCGCGGCCTGCTGGCGGGCCCGCTGGGCGCCGTCGCCAAGGATCTCGCGGACCTGTTGCGGATGGGCGGCGAGGTCCCGGCGTCTGGCGCGCGCCTCGTCAAAGTACCCCACCGCCACGTCGGCCAAGGCCTTCTTCACTTCGCCGTATCCGAAACCGCCCGCCCGATACTTGGCTGCCATCGCCTCGCGCTGGGTGTCGTCGGCAAACAGCGAATAGAGCTGATACAGAGGGTCTGTGTCCGGATCCTTGGGCTGATCCATCGGCCGCGAATCGGTGACGATGCGCATCACTTTCTTGCGCACTGACGCCGGTTCCTCGAAGATCTCGATCGTGTTGTTGTAGCCTTTCGACATCTTCTCGCCGTCGATACCGGATACCTTGGCCGAATCGGCCAGAACTTTGGCGTTCGGAATGGTGAACACCTCCCCAAACTCGAAATTGAAACTCTGGGCCAAGTCGCGACAGACTTCAATGTGCTGAACCTGGTCCGCGCCGACCGGCACCAGATTGGCATCGTAGGCCAGGATGTCGGCCGCCATCAGCACCGGATAAGTAAACAGGCCGGTGTCTGCCGTCAGCCCTTTGGCCTTCTTTTCCTTGAAGGCGTGGCAACGTTCCAGTAAACCCATCGGCGCCCCGGTCATGAGCAGCCAGCACAGCTCGGAAACCTCGGGTACGTCCGACTGCGCAAACAACGTGGCGTGGTCCGGGTTCAAGCCCAGGGCCAAGAGATCGAGCGCGGCGTCGATGGTGTTCTGCCACAGGACATCTCGATTCCGGACCGTGGTCAAAGCGTGCAGGTTGGCAATGAAGAAGTACGCTTCGTTGCCCTGCTGCAGGTCCAGGTACTGGCGAATGGCGCCGAAGTAGTTGCCCCAATGGAAACGGCCGGTCGGTTGCAGTCCGGAAAGTACACGCATAGCAATTTGTCACTCAGTTGGAATCGTTCGTCGAAACATGCACACAAAGTATCACTTGTCGTACTCCAGACCTCTTCCCAGCTCCAGACCTCTTCCCAGAGCGGCCTGGCGGTCCTCACGTCAGACTTGATCGTCTGACCTACGCCTTAGTTGGCGGGGAGTCGTCGGTCCGCAGCGTGCCGACCAGTTCGCGCACGGACCGGACACCGGCCTCGGCCAGCGCCAGGGGCAGGGCGTCTAACAGGGTCATGGTGACTGTGGGCTGGTAGTAGTTGGCGGTCCCGATCTGCACGGCGCTGGCGCCGGCCACCAGGAACTCCATCACGTCGTCAATGGTCGCGATGCCGCCGATCCCGACTACAGGGATCTTCACCGCTCGAGCCACTTGGTACACACACCGCAGGGCAATGGGCTTGATCGCAGGTCCGCTGAGGCCGCCGAGGATGTTGCCCAGCAGTGGTCGCCGCCGCCGCCAATCGACGGCCATCCCCAACACCGTGTTAATCAAGCTCACGGCATCGGCACCGCCGTCCGCCGCCGCTTGGGCGATGTCCGCGATCCGCGTGACGTTGGGCGTCAGCTTGGCCAAGATCGGCAACTGGCACGCCTCGCGCACGGCCGCGACCAGACGCCGACAGGATTCTGCATGGGTGCCGTAATCCACCCCTCCGGTCACGTTGGGGCAGGAGATGTTCAGTTCCAGGGCCGCCACACCCGGCTCGCGATTCAGCCGCGTGGCCAATTCGACGAATTCATCGGGTGTGCGACCAGCGATGCTTACGATCGTCGGCGCGGCCAAGCCGCGCAGGTACGGCAGATGATGTTCGATGAACGCTTCAATGCCGTCGTTATCCAGACCGATCGAATTGAGTAAGCCCGCCGTGGTTTCCGCGGTACGCCAAGGCTTGTTTCCAGCTCGGGGCTGTTTCGTGACAGTTTTGGGGAGGATGGCGCCTAAGCGGCTCAGATCAACGATCTGCTCCATTTCGCGCGCATAGCCGAACGTCCCTGAGGCGACCAAGATTGGATTCGCCAAACGCAGCCGGCCGAGTTGCACGGCCAGCGAAATGCTCGCGGGGAGGACAATCTGATCGGACACAGAGCGGGGACCGGCACCGGAGTTGGAAGGATGGAGTACGCCACGAATTGCTTACTTTATCCGCAACCCCGCGAGTCGGCAATTGAGCACACGGGGAGAAAACCCGCGATTGGCGGGAAATCCGCAGCGTCCCACGTCTGCGCATTACTAGATCACGCCGCCATGAACCCGTTGCGGAGACATGTGATCCGGTTGATCCAGAAACCAGATCCGCTCCCACTGGAACATCATCGAACGGAGATCTTCCGAAGTGAAGATCAGTTGGTCGGTTCGGTGCACCGGATCCGCGGAATAGATCGGGATAAAACACCCGGTCGCCGAGCCCAGTGCAAGCCCCAATAGCACAGCCATGATGAGCCGACGCATCACAAAATATCCTCCTTGATAGGGAAGCGATCGCCGACGTGATTCCTTTACACGCGGTCCTGCGTAGAGCCCCCTGAACAAACCCTGTCCCACGATGGCCCTCTGCCAGGTCCCCTGCTGCTCACGGTCTGGCGGCGCCCGTCCCTGGTCCCAAACCCGCATTATGGTCGCCCGGAGCGCTGACTGGCGGTGTGCTCGGTGATACCGCCGCGACTGTCGCGGCCGGAGTCATCTTCCACGTCACTTCGGGCTGCGTTTCCTCAATCCCAACGGTTTCCTCATCGAGCAGGGTGGCACGGGCTCTGGCCGCCTCGGACAGTCGCCGCACCCGCTCCTCCATCTCTTTGCCTGGCTTGAACGTCACCACGTACTTCTCCGGGACGTCCACCCGTTGTCCGGTCCGCGGGTTTCGAGCCTTGCGGGCGGCTCGCCGCTTCACCTCGAAGACCCCAAAATTTCGCAGTTCGATTCGGCCGTCCGCGACCAACGTCTCGACGATCGCGTCGAACGTTTTCTGGACGATCTCCTTTGTTTTCAGCTGGGTTAGACCGATCTCCTCGGAAATCGTCTTAACGATCTCTTTCTTGGTCACGAGTTAGTTCTCCGTTTGCGGCGGATGCGAAACCGCCGAAATCTGATCCCACGAAAGCGGTGCAAGAACGTCCCAAGTGTAAACAGGGTAACAACTAGAGTCAAGGCCACTGCCGCTTTGGTCGAGATTAAGGAACCACACTCGTCTACCCATTATCGGCGGCAACCTAGGAAAAGTTCACTCCATTGTCAAAATCGGTATAAACGGTGTCATCGTCAAATTCGCATCACCTGCCGATCTCTCTCGATTTCCTCTAACTGATACAGCCTACCTGTGCCACTGCCAGGACATTTTTCGCAAGCGCTAACCCAATCCTCGGGCTTTCGCAAGTTGGAGTCCCAGAAAGGCCATGTGCGGCACTGTCGCGGACGGAAGTCGTAGACCGAGCAGCTCCGCGCCGCGGTGTCAAAGAACACGCAGTCGCCGTTGGGGAACTCTCGCAAGCTCTTACGGATGCCGATCTTGCGAACGTACTTATCGTCGAATGCGTCGAACTCTTCGCCAATCGCCCCGGCCAGGGCTTCGATTTCCTGCTGATTCACCCACACGAAGCCAGGCGATCCCGTGCAACAGTTGCCACATTGCGAGCACTGGAACCGCAGCCCGTTCGCATACCACAGGGTTTTATCCATCCCGACTCCTGCTATTCTGAATCCTGGTCGACACCGTCCACATCCGTGGCCACCGTGCTCGTGAGGGTACAGTCAACGGCTGTTATCGTCAAGCAGCGGCGCAAGATGCGCTGCTAAGGAGGCTCAGACATGTTTGTCTCTTTTCGACAGTTCCGAGTCAGGCCGTCCGCCATTCTGTGGTTGGCGCCTCTGGCGACGATGGTCTTGGGTATCGACGTGGCCTTCGCCCTAGCCGGCGGAGAATTGGAGGTGCGCATCACCGACGAGGAGACCGGCCAGCTGATTCCAGTCCGCATGCATTTGAAGGACGAACGGGGCAAGCCGGTCATGCCGCCAGGGCTGTTGTCCTGGAAAGATCACTTCATTGTGCCCGGCAAGGCGGTACTCCGGGTGCGTCCTGGGAAGTACACCTTCGAGTTGGAACGTGGACCGGAGTACCGCCTGCGCACCGGTCAGTTTACGGTCAACCAAGGTGACGCGGACAACAAAGAGTTGACTCTACAGCGTTTCGCGAACATGAAGCAGGAAGGTTGGTGGTCCGGCGATCTCCACATCCACCGCGCACCCAAAGACATCGAGCTGTTGATGAGGGCCGAGGACTTGCATGTGGCACCGGTGATTACCTGGTGGAATGACACCAACGCCTGGGCCTCGAAACGGCCGCCCGACAAGCTTCTGGTGCGGTTCGACCAGGATCGCTACTATCACCTTCTGGCTGGCGAGGACGAACGCGGCGGGGGAGCGCTGCTGTTCTTCAATCTGCGTCAGCCGCTGCCCATTGCCGACAGCCAGCGGGAGTACCCTTCCGCGTGCGACTTCTTGAAGTCGGCTCGCGAACAGCCTGCCGTGCATGTGGACATCGAGAAGCCTTTCTGGTGGGATGTGCCGGTCTGGATCGCCAGCGGGATGGTGGATTCGGTCGAGTTGTGCCACAACCACATGCAGCGAGATAGCGTGCTGGGCAATGAAGCCTGGGGCAAGCCGCGCGACAAGTCCGCCTACCCCGACGCGCTGGGCAACGGGCGTTGGACGTTGGACATCTACCACCAACTCCTGAACTGCGGCCTGCGGATCCCACCCTCCGCAGGCAGCGCTTCCGGCGTCCTGCCCAACCCGGTCGGGTACAATCGGGTGTACGTCCACTGCGGCCAGGAACTGGACTACGAGAAATGGTGGGAGCATCTGCGCGCCGGCCAGGTGGTCGTGACCAATGGTCCGCTGATTCGTGAACCGCGTTTCAACGGAGAGCTTCCCGGCCACGTGTTTGAGGCGTCCGCGGGCCAGACCGTACGCCTGCAGGCGACACTGAACCTGTCCCTCCGAGAACCCGTCGATTACCTGGAGATCGTCCAGGACGGCAAGGTGGTGCACGCGGTGCGACTGGACGACTGGGCCAAGTCCGACGGACAATTGCCGGCCGTCGAATTCCGCCAGAGCGGCTGGCTGCTGGTGCAGGCGATCACCAGCAATCCCCGGACCTTCCGCTTCGCATCCACGGGTCCCGTGTACGTGGAACTCGGTGGCCAGCGGCGAATTAGTAAGCAAGCGGCGCAGTTCTTCTTAGATTGGGTGTACGAACGGGCGCGACAGATTCAGTTGCCGGACCAGCAGCAGCGTGAGGACGTGCTCACGTACCACCGCGCCGCCCGCGACTACTGGCAGCGTCTCGTGAACTCGGCCAACGCGGAGTGATGTGACGGTCTTGATCAGAACGTTGCGCACCGCAATCGCGAAGCGTCAGCGAGGAAGAACGTTGTTTCCTCGCTGACGATTTGCGACTAGTGGTTGGAAAAGAACAAGTCCGTAGTTTGACTGTAGGACGGATTGGCACTTCGGCCCGATGTTTCGGGGCCGAAGTGCCAATCCATCCTACCACCGATTCGCCAGGCTATTTCCTTACAGCAGCCGCTTACGGCGATTCGCTGCTAGCGTCTTGCGCAACGTGCCGATCAAGGCCGAGGCGATTCCTTTACCGTCGCGGTTGGGGGGGCCTTGAATTCGCCCCTGGTTTCTTGGGCGGCGAAGCCTCCCGATATAACTGGTCCCATTCGGGACGCAGTCGGGAGTCGAGTTCCGTCAAGAATGGCCGCTTTAGATTGGGCGGCAAGTCCTCGAAGACGCGGAGCAAGGCGACCAAACTCTGCTTGGCCTGCGGCTTCTCACCGCGGAGCAGATGGATGTTCGCCTGGCCAGCCAAACCGATAGCTTGGAACTGAACCTGCGTCGCATCCACGTCGGCCAATTCCGCATAGTACTCCCAGGCATGACTCAGGTCGCCGTGCTCCAGGTAGAGCTCGGCCAGACGTTGTTTGGCGCGCAAGGCGTAGTAGCGGTTCTGCTCGTTCTGCCCTGCGGGAAAGTACCGCTCGACGCTCTCCCAGGCCCGCTGTGTGCCAATGCTGGCAGCGACCAGATACTGCTCCCGCACCGTCGGCTGCTGTTCGATCTTGGGCAACTCCTCCTCCGAGACCTGCAGGAGCGGAGTGGGGCGGGTGGCCCACGCCAGGGCACTGCCCGACAGTAAGGCGACGAGGACCAAGCCCGCCAAACGCCAGCCCAGGTGTGGCCGTCGCCGCCAGGACTCTTCCCGCTGGAGCACCGCAGCCAATTGCTGGGTCGCCTCGGTACGCGCCGCGGTCGCCACCTGCAGTTCCGGCGCGGTCCAATCTTCCATCCCGCTCGGCCAGCCTTCTTCCAGGCCCGCGATGGCCAAGCCGCGCAGTTCCGTCAGCAACTGGGCGGCGGTCTGGTGCCGGTCCCGCGTGGCTTTGGCGAGCATCTTGTGGATGATGCGGCACAGACCGCTGGGCAAATCCGGCCGCAAGTCCTCCAACCGAGGCGGTTCCTTGTGCAGGTGCTGGATCGCGATGTTCAGCGGCGTGTCGCCTTCGAACGGCGGGCGCCCGGCCAGCATCTGATAGCAGGTTACACCCAGCGAATAGATATCGCTCCGCGTGTCGACCACCCGACCCTCAACCTGCTCCGGACTCATGTACAGCGGGGTTCCCAGCGTCATGCCGACCTGCGTCAGATCGAGCGACTGGCCTTCACGTCCGATCCGCGCCAGCCCGAAATCGGCGACCTTCACTTCGCCGCCGCTGGACAGCATGATATTCTCCGGCTTGATGTCGCGATGCGTGATCTTCTGCTGTTCGGCTTTGTGCAGGGCCGCCGCCACCTGCCGGAAAATATGGACCGTGGCGGCCGCGTCCAGCGTTCCTTTTCGCAACAACAGTTGCTTCAGATTCTGGCCGTCGACATATTCCTGGGCGATGAAATGCCGGCCGTCGACGCAGCCTACCTCATGGATCTGCACAATGTTCGCGTGGACCAGCGCGGCAGCAGCCTGCGCTTCGTGCGCGAACCGCCGCACATAGGAGATTTCTTGGGCCAACCCGCTACGCAGCACCTTGAAGGCCACCCGGCGATGCAGCGACTCCTGTTCCGCTAGGTAGACATCGGCCATGCCGCCCCGTCCGAGACGCCGCAACAGGCGGTAGTCGCCGAACCGGCGTCCGGAAAGATCCGGGTCAGTTACGGCAGCGGAGTGCGGTGCAGGTGCGTCGGACATGAAAGATCTCGCTACGGTTTCGTGTCTGCCAGTATGAAATACCCGGCGCAAGTCCGCAACCCGCAAGCACCAAACGGATTTGGGGGCCTTGTGCGTCAAGAATGAGAGTTTGCGGTTCGGCACGCGGGATGTCCCCGGCTTGCGCGGGGGAGCATCATGGTGCTATCCGCAGCGACACGACCAATCGGCGTTAGGCATGTGGACAGGAAAATGTGGGACAGGAAGATTTTCCGACGGCCAATATCTTCCTGTCCCCCATTTTCCTGTCCGCCTGCAATGCTCCCAGAGTGCATCGGAAGGGCCGCCGACTCGCGTCTTGCCAGTGACCGTCTGGTTCGCGTTCGAGCTCGTTTTCGCGGCGCAACTGGCTCGCGGCTGCAGCCAAACTTGGAGTGCGGCGACTTGTCGCCGCATTTCAGAACGCTGGGCCACGCCGTTTGCCCACGAACTGCCACATCGCCGTCCAGGGTCTCGTGAAAAGCGGTGACAAGTCACCGCACTCCAAAGGGTCATGCTACGTGACCGCGCGCGCCGCTACGTGGCGGTTGTAAAACGGTATACCGGGGCCGGGGAGCTGTTTCTCGGTCGGGCCCTACGCTTTGGGCACATCTGACCGGGGGGGGCTGGAGTCAACGTCAATCTGGCTCGCCGGGCTGCTCTTTTCTCAAACAGCACTTCTTATACTTGTTTCCGCTGCCACAGGGGCAGGGATCATTTCGGCCTACCCGCGGTTGTTCGTAGCGGATGGGCTTGGGCCCGTCCGGTTCTTCGTCGAAGTCGTCGTCTGGGAAGTCTTCGTCGTCTTCATCATCATCGTCGTCCCCATCTTCCTCTTCGAAACCGTCGTCCTCGAACTGGTCATCGTCAAAGGCATACTCCCCATCCCAGTCATCCTCTTCGTCCTCCTGCAGGTAACTCTCGCGAATCCGGCGATTGTTCCAGTCCTCCCATCCCCAATCGTCATCCACCGCGTCCTGGTACCAGGCGTCGTATTCCGGGAAGGTCACGCCCATCACGGTGCAGGTGGCCACCAGGTCTTGGCGAAGTTCCAGAGCCTCGTCCCACAAGTCTTCCGCGTTTCCCAACACGGCTTCGCGAACGGGTTCTACGGCTTCATCGGCGAACTGCGCGAGCAACGCCTGGTGCAGTGCATCCAGCACATCGTGGTCCTCTTCCGCCGGGAGAAAGTTCAAGCAGGTCTGCAACGACAAATCGGTGTGGATGCGGTATAGGACCTCGGCAGCCAGGATGCGAAAACCGGCTTCGCCCGCTAACCACTGGCCGCGGATCGCTCGGACCACGGCGTCGCCGCCAATCCAGATCAGGGCATCCAGCGCCGCCTCACTGGTCTTGACGTCGTCATCGTCGTGAAGTCGCACGAGCAGACTCGGAATGGCGGCTTCCAATTTCATCCGCCCCGCCAGTTCGACCAGGTAGCACTCCACCCAATCCAGCCACTCCCAGCTCGGATCGTCGTAATCGCGGAGCAGGTCCAGGACCAATTCCGACTTCTCCGTGTGACGCGCCAGCGACTCGATCACACGCTGGGCTCGCTGGGACTCCTCCGGAGAAAGTCCGCCCTGTTCCGCGGCCTGCCGCGCTAGTTGTTCGAGGGTGTCCCAACCGGTGCCCCAGTCCCACGCCGCCATTTGCAGCCGTTCCAGAAAACCCGCCCGCAACTCGTCCGGAAAACACTTCAGTTCGCTGATCTCCGGGCGCAACAGATCGGTCCGAGCGCTATTCAGGATCAGTCCGACGACAAAGCAATGATTGTCATGTGCCACCTGCCGAAAGTCCCATTCCTTGGCCAATTCCTCGGTCAGCCACTGAATCGTGGACTCGGTCTGCGGCAAGTCATCGGCCAATCGCAGAAGTCCAATCGCCTGCTCCCGCCCGAGCTCCTCGACGGCCTCGATGACCAAAGGCATGAGGCTGGTATCGGTCGTGTGCGAGCTCGTGAAGTACTGCAACGCGGTCCAGCGGATTTCTTCCTCGGAGTGCAAGATTGCTGATTTGATCTGAGATTCGGTACGTCGCATGGTTGTCCGTTCCTTTGCCGATGGGCGACCTTGTGGTGGGCTGACCTGGGAGTCTACATCTGTACGCTACGCGCCCGGTGCGCGCATGTGGTAGGTCAGCCTTTCCAGGCTGACGATTGATTCATGTCAGGCTGGAAAGCCTGACCTACGTGAACTACGGCGAACGTAGGGCCTTATCGGAAATATCTTTGCGGCACCAGGCACCGGACCAACGAATGCACTTGACCGCTGTGTAAGCCTGGAGCTTGGCCGTCGAGATGGAGTCGCCCAGCGCGGTGACGCCGAGCACCCGTCCCCCATCGCTGACGACTTGACCGTCTCGCACGGTGGTGCCCGCGTGGAAGACCTTGACGTCCGGCAGTTGGGCCGCTGCCTCCAACCCGCGGATGGGTTTTCCCTTTTCGTAGCTGCCGGGATAACCTTCGGCCGCCATCACCACACAGACCGCCGGACGTGGATCCCACTGGAGCGACTCGATTTCATGCAGCCGACCGTCAACCGTGGCCTCCAGCAAGTCCATCAAGTCACTCTTCAGCCGCATTAAAATCGGCTGGCATTCTGGATCGCCAAACCGGACGTTGTATTCCAACACTTTCGGTCCTTGACGAGTCATCATCAGCCCCGCGTACAGCACGCCCTGGAACGGATGGCGTCCCCGTTTCAGGGCATGGATCGTGGGCACGAGGATGTGCTCTTCGATCCAGTGCAGCATCGCTTCGTCGACCAACGGCGTGGGGCAGTAGGCGCCCATGCCGCCCGTGTTTGGCCCCTGATCTCCGTCGTAGGCCGGTTTGTGGTCCTGGGCCGTCGGCAGCGTGACAATGGTCCTACCGTCGGTAATCGCCAGCACGCTGACCTCCTCGCCGTCCAGTCGCTCCTCGATCACCAGTTCCTTGCCCGCCTCGCCGAATTCACGATCCCGAGCGATCCGCCGGACCGCGTCCATCGCTTCCTGTTGTCGTGTGCAGACAATGACACCTTTGCCAGCCGCCAAGCCGTCGGCCTTCACCACCACCGGTACGTCGACGCCCGGATCGGGATAACGCTGCTTGATAAAGTGAAAAGCGGCGTCCGCGTCGCGGAACACGTGGTAGTCGGCGGTGGGCACGTTCGCGCTCCGCAACAGGTTCTTGCAGAATACCTTACTGGCCTCCAATTGGGCCGCGTCCTTGTTGGGTCCGAAGATGCGGAGTCCGGCCGCTTGAAACGCATCCACGATTCCGGCAGCCAGTGGTGCTTCGGGACCCACGACCGTCAGTTGAATACTGTTCTTCTTGGCGAATTCGATTAGGCGTTTGAAGTCCGTCGTCGGGATGCTGATGTTCTCCGCATCGACTTCCGTGCCTGCATTGCCGGGGGCGACAAATACGCGATCCACGCGAGGACTTTGCCTAATCTTCCAAGCCAGCGCGTGTTCGCGCCCGCCGTTGCCGACAATCAATACGTTCATAATCTCCTCACCAGCAGCGTTGAAGCTTGAGTCAGGCCCAGATTCTAAGACCCACGCTGCGTTCCGTGAAGTCGTCAGCCGCCCAAAAACGACCGGAACCGGTTAACTTTCGCCGGCACGTCCGGTTTCCTAGGTAGATTGCGGCGATCAAGATTCGGCCTGTGGCCGCAACCAAACTCGTGCAACCATGACCCAACGGGGTTACTCGATGCAAACCGTCCACACCTCGTGACCCCCGGAGGAGACTGCTAAGTCAAATCAGCGCAGATGCTTGCACAACGTGTAGGGTGGGCTGTGCACACCAACGACAAGCAGTTGTGGTGGGCACAGCCCACCCTACGACTCTTTCAGCATTCTCTGTTGGGTCGCGGTTACACGACACGGCCAACCCCAGGTAAGTCGCTGCCTCCGGACCATTGCGGGGTCGAGTGGCCGCTGGCTACATTAAACGCATCAAGGACTATGGAATGGTGTGGTTGTTCGCACCTTGATATACGATTCTCTGTTCCAGCTGCGGGCAAGGTTCGCGCTGGGGCTGAACGCTTGGCCTGATTCGGAGGTTAATCGATGCTTTACGGGCCTACTCTTAGGGTTACGGTTCTCGCAGGACTCTGCTACTTGGGGTTAGCTTCCGCGGATGAATCCAAGCCGAGTGCCACGGAGGTAGATGCGAAAATCAGCTACTACAAGCAAGTCCGCCCGATCTTTCAGGCTCAGTGCCAGGGTTGCCACCAGCCGGCAAAGCCGGAGGGGCGGTATGTGATGACCTCGTTCGACAAGCTGATGACAGGAGGCGAGAGCGGCGACAAGGCCATCCGGCCCGGCAAGCCGGATGAGAGTAACCTGTTGGACTTGATCACGCCGAGCGACGGCAAGGCCGAAATGCCTCAGGGCAAACCGCCCCTCAGTGCGGCAGAAGTCAGGCTGATTCGCGACTGGATTGCCCAGGGGGCAGCCGATGATACGCCAGCCAACGCCCGGCACCGATTCGACAAGGACCATCCGCCGCTTTACACGCGCCAGCCGGTAGTCGCCTCGCTGGATTTTTCGCCTGCTGGCCAACTCCTGGCTGTAGCCGGATTTCATGAAGTCCTGCTGCATAAGGCCGACGGTTCCGAACTGGTTGCTCGGCTGGTGGGCATCTCGGAGCGGATCGAATCCGTGCGGTTCTCGCCCGATGGCAAACGGCTGGCAGTGACCGGTGGTTTGCCGGGGCGCATGGGCGAAGTCCAAGTCTGGGACGTGGAGCAGCGAAGCCTCACGCTCTCGGCGCCGGTCACGTTCGACACAGTCTATGGCGGCAGTTGGTCACCCGATGGGAAACTGATTGCCTTTGGCTGTGCGGACAATTCGGTACGCGCAATCGACTCCCGGACGGGCGATCAGGTACTGTACCAGGGTGCCCATGACGACTGGGCGCTGGACACGGTCTTCTCGGCCGACGGCAAGCATCTGGTCTCGGTCGGCCGCGACATGAGCACCAAGCTGACCGAAGTGGCCACGCAGCGATTCGTGGACAACGTCACGTCCATCACTCCCGGCGCGCTCAAAGGTGGCATCCGCTCCGTGGCTCGCCATCCCCAGCGGGATGAAATCGTGATCGGCGGCTCCGACGGTGTGCCCAAAGTCTACCGCATCTTCCGCCAGACGGGCCGTGTGATCGGCGACGACGCTAACCTGATTCGCCGACTGCCGGAGATGAAAGGTCGCGTGTTCAGCGCAGCCGTCAGCCGCGATGGCACGCGGATCGCGGCAGCCAGCAGCCTCGACGGCGCGGGGGAAGTGAACGTCTATGCTTACGAATTTGAGACGTCCCTGCCGGACAACATCAAGGCGGCCATGAGCAAAGTGGTCGGCACCCGCAGTGCCGAGGAAGAAGCGGCGCTGCAGAAGTACTGGACGGAAGGGGCAAAATTGGTCTCGCACGTGGTCGTGCCGACCGCCGGCATGTACGCCGTCGCGTTCCATCCCGACAACCACACGGTGGGGACTGCGGGCGCGGATGGTATCGTCCGCTTGATCAACGGCGAAAACGGGTCGATCGTCAAGGAATTCGCGCCGGCTCCGCTGACCCAAGCCGCGTCTGCGGACGTCCCCGCGGCGGCCCCATCAGCCACCGAGGCGGCCGCCGCGACTCTCGCTCCGGAATCGCTGCCGCCAGGTGCGAAGCTGGCCGCGTTGGAGATCGCCCCCCCTGTGATCTCGTTGACCGGCCGGTTTGACTACGCCCAGTTGTTGGTCATCGGGCGTTTGGATTCCGGCGATCGGGTGGACGTGACGCGTCTGGTCAGCTGTCAATTGTCTCAGCCGGTCGTCGAAATCTCGCGCACCGGTTTCCTGCGGCCGATGGCCGACGGCCAGGCGATCCTGGCCGTCACGCTAAACGGTGTCTCGGCCAACGTCGCGATCAACGTCGGCCACGTCGCGTCGGAGTTCCGTGCGGACTTCATTCGCGACGTGAATCCGGTGCTGACGCGATTGGGATGCAACCAGGGCACCTGCCACGGCGCGGCGAAGGGCAAAAACGGCTTCAAACTGTCGCTACGCGGCTACGATGCGATTCTCGACGTCCGAGGTTTGACCGACGATCTGGCCTCGCGACGTGTGAACGTCGCTTCGCCGGATGCCACCTTGATGTTGTTGAAGCCGACGGGTGCCGTGCCGCACGTGGGTGGCCAGTTGACTCGTCCTGGTGAGTCCTACTACGAACTGATCCGCAACTGGATTGCAGGCGGCGCTAAGCTTGATCTGAACACCCCGCGAGTCACAGGCATCGAAGTCGCGCCGGCAAACCCGATTATTCCGCAGGTCGGCGGCAAGCAGCAATTCCGCGTGATGGCCACCTACGCCGACAGCCGCGTCCGGGATGTGACTCGTGACGCCTTTATCGACAGCGGCAATACGGAAGTGGCCGAGTCGGCGCGCGGGGGGCTGATGACAGCCGTGCGACGCGGCGAGGCTCCGATCCTGGCCCGCTTCGAGGGTGCGTACGCGGCCACCACGCTGACCGTGATGGGCGATCGCAGCGGTTTTGTCTGGCAGCCACCGCCGGTCAACAACCGGATTGATGAGCTGACCGCCGCCAAGTGGCAGCGTATGAAGATTCAGCCTTCCGCACTGTGTACCGACAATGAACTCCTTCGCCGCGCGTATCTGGATCTGGTCGGCCTGCCACCCACGGCCGACGAGGTGCGAAAATTCCTGGCCGACGGGCGCGAGACACGCGTCAAACGCGACGAGTTGATCGACCGGCTGATCGGCAGTGAGGACTACATCGACCGCTGGACCAACAAGTGGGCGGATCTCCTGCAGGTCAACCGCAAATTCTTGGGCGCGGATGGCACGCGGGCGTATCGCAAGTGGATTCGCGAGGAGCTGGCCGCGAATACGCCCTACGATGCGTTCGTACGCAAGATTCTGACCGCCACCGGATCGAACCGCGAGAATCCCCCGGCGTCCTACTTCAAGATTCTCCGCACGCCGACGGAAGCGATGGAGACCACCACGCATCTGTTCTTGGCGGTGCGTTTCAACTGCAACAAGTGCCATGACCATCCGTTCGAACGCTGGACTCAGGATCAGTACTACCAGACGGCGTCGTACTTCGCCCAGGTCGGCCTGCAGCGCGACCCGGCGGGCGGGAATGGCAATCTCGGCGGCACCGACGTGGAAGCCGCGAAGCCGTTGTACGAAGTCGTCTCGGATACGGGCCAAGGCGAGGTGCAACACGATCGCACCGGAGCTGTCGCGCCGCAGTTCCCGTATCCGGTCGCCTCCCAAACGCCCGACAAAGCCGCGCGCCGACTGCAACTGGCCACCTGGCTTACCTCGCCGGATAATCGCTACTTTGCCAAGAGCTACGTTAACCGCCTGTGGGGCTATCTGTTCGGCATCGGGGTCATCGATCCCATCGACGACATTCGCGCCGGTAACCCGCCCAGTAATCCGCAACTGCTCAACTATCTGACCGAGGAGTTCGTCCGTAGTGGTTTCGACGTGCGGCACGTGATGCGGCTGATCTGCAAGTCCCGCACGTATCAGCTGTCGGTGGAGACCAACGCGTGGAATCAGGACGACAAGATCAATTACGCCCACGCCATGGCTCGGCGTCTGCCCGCGGAGGTGATGTATGACGCCGTGCTGCGCGTCACAGGCAGCCCGTCACGACTGCCCGGCGGCAGCCGCGCGGTGGCCTTGCCCGATGGAGACATCGATCTGCCTGGCGGGTTTCTGAATACGTTAGGACGGCCACCGCGGGATAGTGCTTGTGAGTGCGAGCGGGTCAACGATTTGCAACTCGGGCCGGTCATGGCGCTGATCAGCGGACCGGCCATCAGCGACGCCATCGGCGATCCTGGCAACGAACTGGCCAAGCTGGTCGCCAGTCAACCAGACGACAAGCAGCTGATCAACGAAATCTTCCTGCGGATTATCAACCGGGCTGCGACGGAACGCGAAATCCAAGCAGTCCTGGACACGATGAACGCCATGACGGCCGATCACCAGCAATTGGAAACGGCGGTGAAGGAGTGGCAGCAAAAGTCCGCTGAAGTCCGTGCAGACCTGGAACGTAAGCGGGAGGCGGCGATTGCCAAAGCCAAGGACGCCTTGGCCGTGTACGACAAGCAGCTGGCGCCGAAGCTGGCCGAACAGGAAAAACAGAAGATCGGACGTACGGCCAAACTCACCCAGGAACTGCAGCAGTACGAAGCCACGCTGCCGACCAAGTTGGCCGCGTGGGAGCAGCAGCAACTAAGCCTGGCCGGTCAATGGACACCCTTGGATCCGAGCGATTTGAAGGCCACCCACGGCGCGGTGTTGGCCAAAGAGGCGGACTTATCCGTGTTGGCCACCGGCCCGAACGGCCAAGGCGCCTATACGTTTGTGGCTGAAACGCCGCTCAAGGGGATCACCGCGATTCGCCTGGAAGCACTTGCGGACGCGCGTCTGCCAGGCAACGGCCCAGGCCGCTCGCCGAACGGCAATTTTGTGCTCAGCGAGTTCGAAGTGACCGCCGCCCCCAAACCACATCCGGAAGCAGCCAAGAAGGTAGAACTGCAAGCCGCCTTGGCCGATTTCAGCCAGGAAAGTTACGACGTCAAGACCGCTATCGACGGCCAGGCCCCGGAGAATAACAAGGGCTGGGCGATCCACCCGAAAACCGGCGTCACGCACTGGGCCACGTTTGAAACCAAACAGGACTTGGGCTTCGACGAAGGCACGGTGCTGACCTTGACGCTGAATCAACGCTTTGCGGACAAGATGCACACGCTCGGACGGTTCCGCATCTCGGTCACAACGGCCAAGCGGCCCGTCGGGCTCGGCGTGCCGAAAGAGATCTCCGATCTCGTCGCGATTCCGGCCGCACAGCGAAACAAGGAGCAACAGGACCGACTGTTGGCCTTGTTCCGTGAGCGAGACGAGGAGTTGCGCAAGCAAACGGCGGCGGTGGTGGAGAGCAACAAGCCGTTGCCGCCCGATCCGCAACAGCAACAATTCAAGCAGAAAGTGGAGGAGGCGAGCCGCCCGGTTCCAGAAGACACAAAGCTGGCCGGGTTGCGGCGGGATCTGGAGATGAGCGCCACCCAACTGGCGAACAAGCGACTGACCGCAGTGCAAGACTTAACTTGGGCGCTGATCAATAGCCCGGCGTTCTTATTCAACCATTGAGAACGAGGAGATCGTCTATGCTCGTCATCCCCGGCCAACCTGGCAAAGATCTGTGTGACCGTAACGTGGGCCTGACCCGTCGCGCACTGTTGCGGGTAGGCGGTTCAAGTTTATTGGGCCTGACGCTAGGTTCCATGTTTCGATTGCAGGCGCATGCGGAGGACAAACCAACCGGCGGTGGTCCGGGGTGGGGCAAGGCCAAAAGCATCATCATGCTCTACCTACAGGGTGGGCCGAGCCATCTGGATTTGTGGGATCCCAAGGAGAACGTGCCGGATAACGTGCGCAGCGTCTTCCAGCCGATCCCGACCAAACTGCCCGGCATCCAGTTCACCGAGATCCTGCCCCAGTTGGCCCAGGTCAACGACAAGATCACGATGATCCGTTCGATGAGTTACACGCCGAACGGACTGTTCAACCATACGGCGGCGATTTACCAGATGATGACCGGCTACACGACCGACAAGGTCAGCCCATCGGGCCAGTTGGAGCCGCCGAGCCCCAAGGATTTTCCCAACTTCGGCTCCCAGCTCGTTCGGCTCCGTCCGCCCACCGAGCCGATGTTGCCGTTCGTCATGCTGCCGCGTCCGCTGCAGGAAAGTGGTGTCGTCGGCAAGGGCGGCACGGCTGGCTTCTTGGGCAAGGCTTTCGACCCGTACACGTTGTACCCCGAAGGCGACGACATGGACATGAACAAGATGGATCGGATCCGCGTCGACGATCTGCAGTTGCGGCCGGAAGTCTTCGCCTCCCGGCTGCAGCGGCGCGCCAAGTTGCGCGCAGTGCTCGACGCCGGCATGCCGAACATCGACAAGGCGGTCGCGTCGTACAACTTGGATGGCTATTACGAACGGGCCCTTAACCTGATCGTCTCCGGCCGGGCACGCGAGGCGTTCGACTTGGGGCAGGAAGGGACGGAGACCCGCGACCGTTATGGTCGCAACACCTTCGGCCAGAGCTGTCTATTGGCCCGCCGATTGGTGGAGGCCGGGACGCGCGTCGTCGAGGTCATTTGGCCCAAGGTCGCCAACTCCGACAATCACTCGTGGGATCACCACACAGGGCTGACAGAGCGGATGAAGAATCGGTCTGGCCCGATACTTGACACAGGACTCTCCGCCCTGATTGCCGACCTGGATCAGCGGGGCTTGCTGGCCGAGACGCTCGTGGTGGCGGTGGG
>JAPLNJ010001205.1 GCA_026692885.1 Planctomycetota bacterium
TTGTCAGTTGTCAGTTGTCAGTTGTCAGTTGTCAGTTGTCAGTTGTCAGTTGTCAGTTGTCAGTTGTCAGTTGTCAGTTGTCAGTTGTCAGTTGCCAGTTGCCAGTTGTCAGTTGCCAGTTGTCAGTTGCCAGTTGTCAGTTGTCAGTTGTCAGTTGTCAGTTGCCAGTTGCCAGTTGTCAGTTGTCAGTTGCCAGTTGTCAGTTGCCAGTTGTCAGTTGCCAGTTGCCAGTTGTCAGGGGGACGGGGCCAGTTCTTGCCACAGGTAGGCGCTGGCCTTGATGCCGCGGTGGAAGTCGGCCAAACAGAACTTCTCGTTGGGACTGTGCGTATTGTCGTCGTCCAGTCCCCAGCCGAGCAGTAACGCATCGACGTCCAGCTGTTCGTGGAAGGCCGTCACAATGGGAATCGACCCGCCTTCCCGGATGAAGACGGGGGCCTGTCCAAAACCACGTTCGATCGCTTTCGCCGCCGCCGCGATGTACGAGCTGTCCAAGGGGACCAGCACACCCGGTGCACCGTGCATGTCGATCAGTTCGAGTTTGATCCCCGGCGGACAAAGCTTCGTGAGCAGGTTTCGTAGGGCCTCCGCAATCTTGGGTGGATTCTGATTGGGGACCAGCCGGAAGCTGAATTTAGCACCGGCCTTGGCCGGCAGAACCGTCTTGCTGCCCTGGCCTTGGTAGCCGCCCCAGATGCCATTGACGTCGAAGGTCGGGCGAGCCCAGCGGCGCTCGGTGGTCGTGTAGCCGGTTTCGCCCGTTGCGCCGTCCACACCGAGCCGATCCATGAACCCCTGCTCGTCGAAAGCCAAATCGGCAAACTGGCGGCGTTCCCGTTCGGTCAACGGCACCACGTCGTCGTAGAAGCCGGGAATCTGGATTCGCCCTTGATCGTCAACCAGCGCCGCGAGCAGGCGTGCCAGGGTGTTGACGGGATTGGTGACCGCGCCGCCAAATGTGCCGGAATGGAGATCCTGCTTAGGGCCAGTCAGCCGCAATTCGTGGTACGCGATGCCGCGTAACCCATAGGTGATGGCCGGTTGCCCCGGGGCAAACTGAGACGAATCGCTGATCACAATCACATCGCACGCCAGCCGCTCCGGCGATCGCTCCAGCAACTTGTACAGGCTGTCGCTGCCGACTTCTTCTTCGCCTTCGATCACGAACTTGAGTCTTACCGGCAGGCGTCCAGCGGTCTTGATCCAAGCTTCGACGCTCTTGATGTGCGTCAGCAACTGCCCTTTATCATCCGTCGCCCCGCGGGCGTAGATATTTCCGTCGCGCACCGTCGGCTCGAAAGGCGGGGTCAGCCATTCCTCCAGTGGATCGGGCGGCTGAACGTCGTAATGCCCGTAGACCATCACCGTGGGTGCTCCCGGCACCGCGGGCGACTCGGCGTACACAATGGGATGGCCATCCGTCGGGATCAACTCCGTTGCCAGGCCCAGGTTGCGAAGTTGGGCCGCCACCCATTCCGCGGCCCGTTGCGCCTCGTCGCGGTAACCAATGTCAGCACTTACACTGGCGATCCGCAAGAACTCACACAGGTCGTCTTCAAACTGCTGCCGGTGATCGGTTAGGTAGCTTTCAAGTGCTTGCATGGGTTTCAATGTCCGTCCGTGGTCGCTGATGAATCTGCGGGGAAGAGTCCCGGTAAACCGCTGGCCACCGGAATGTCACGGTAGTTTAGGTGCCCTAGGAGTCATGGGTCGCCCATGACATGGGAGGGCGACGCTCCCGTTCCCGTTCTCTCGTTTTCCATTGGCAACCTAGGACCCAATAGGAGTTATCCCCCGCTCTTCCCCTGCTCGAAACGGATACACTATACTGCTTACTTCGGATCTCGCCTATTCCCTGCACGTGTTTCGCACGAAAGGAAAACGACTTTGTCTGAATCCACCGCTGTCGCTGAACCGGTCGAGAAAACCGCGCCCCGACCGCGCGAGGAACGCCAGACCAGAACCAAACCCCAGCCTCGCTACCACGTCGTGCTGTGGAACGACGATGACCACAGCTACGATTACGTGATTCGCATGATGAAGGAGCTGTTTGGCCACCCCAAGGAGAAAGGCATGAAGATCGCCGACGATGTCGACAAACAGGGCCGGGCCGTGTGCCTGACCACCACGAAAGAGCACGCGGAGCTGAAGCGAGACCAGATCCATGCCTACGGCAAGGACGCCTTGATTGCGAAGTGCCAAGGCTCGATGTCGGCGACGATCGAGCCGGAGACCGGAGCATGACTATTCGCTGACCAATTCGTCCTCCGTCCTTCGTCCCCGGAGACAGCCAGATGTTGCATGCGGTGATCATGGCCGGAGGGTCGGGGACTCGTTTTTGGCCCGCCAGCCGGGCGACGTGGCCCAAGCAGTTACTGGATCTGGCCGGCCCGCAGACGATGCTTCAAGCCACCGTCGAGCGTTTGAACGGCTTGGTGCCGCCCGAGCGAATCATGGTGGTCACGAATCGCACTCTGGTGGCTGCGGTCGCCGAGCAGTTACCGCACTTGCCGCCGCGGGCCCTGGTCGGCGAACCCTGCAAGCGCGACACCGCCCCGTGCGTCGGTTTGGCTGCGGCGATGCTGCTGCGCGACGATCCGGAGGCCGTCATGGCGGTGATGCCGGCCGATCATGTGATTCCCACGCCCGACAAGTTCCGCGCAGCGATCTCGTACGCAGCCGCCCTGGTGGCCCAGGATCCCGCGCGTCTGATCACTTTCGGCATCAAGCCGTCCTATGCTGCGGAATCGTTCGGTTACATCGAATGCGGCGAAGCCATCCCCGGCTTCTCGGCTCCGGACGCAGGCCGGACAGACACCCCACCGCTCACCTGCCGCGTCTCCCGGTTCCGCGAGAAGCCCTCGGCGGACATCGCCCGCGAGTACCTCGCCTCGGGGAACTGCTGCTGGAACTCCGGCATTTTTGTGTGGAAAGCGGCCACGATTCTCGCTGCGCTGCGCAGGTTCGAACCGGAACTATGCCGGCACCTGGATGCGATTGTGGAAGCCCTCGGCAGCGAAAGTCTTGCCGATGTGTTCGACAGCGAATTTGCCGCAATCCGCGCACAGTCGATCGATTACGCCGTGATGGAACGTTATGAGAACGTGGTCGTGATCGAAGCCCCGTTCGACTGGGACGATGTCGGCAGTTGGCGTTCGTTAGTGCGCCTGTGCGGCGAGGACAAGAACGAGAACACGATTGTCGGGAAGCACCTCGGGATTCGCACGACCGGCTCGATCGTCCGCACCGACGATCAGCATCTGATCGTGACGTTGGGCCTGCAGGACTGCATCGTAATCCACACGCCCGACGCCACCTTGGTCGCCAATAAGTACGACGAAGAGGCGATTCGACAGGTGGTCAAGGCGTTGCAAGAACAAGGCTGGACCGAGTACCTGTAGTTCTCCAGTCAGGCCGGAAAGCCAGTAGATTTTCAGTCAGGATGGAAAGCCTGACATACTTGGGACTTGCGTATGATCAGGCTATTGTTATTTTCGAGCTTTCTCCTGGTCCTGGGCGGCGGGGTCCGCACGGTCGCTGCGCAGGCACTCCCGGACGACGACGAGGCACCTGCGGCGGCGGCCGGTCAGGGGCATCTGAACGTCCTGACGCCGACGCTGGGCGGCAAGCAGCTATGGACGGACGAACTGGTCTTTCGCGATTGGCGCATCCAGCGTCATGCCTACACGGGCCATTGTCGCCTGTTAGACAATGAGAATCACCGGCGGGCCTGGGGCACTTTCCAACACTGCCGAGACGCCCTGGAGCAGTTCAAGGTAAAACTGCTGCTGCCGCCCCTCGGAGGCAAGGTTGTGATCGCGTTGCACGGCATTATTCGTACGCGGGCCTCAATGGCCGGAATGTGCGAGTTCTTGGAACGCGATGGAGGCTATACGGCGCTGAACGTATCCTACGCCAGCACGCGCAGCGACTTGAACAGCCATGCGGCGGCGCTGGCCCTGGTGGTAGAGAATTTGGGACCGGGCGTCACCGAGATCAACTTCGTGGCTCACAGCCTTGGCAATCTGGTCATTCGCCGCTACCTGGCTGACTGCTATCAACAACGCAACGGTTTGACCGTGGATTCGCGACTGCATCGCATTGTGATGCTGGCACCGCCGAATAGTGGCGCCCACCTGGCGGAGATTTTCAAGAACAACGTGGTCGTGGACATGGTCTGGGGCCAAAGTGCTCGACAATTGGCGGAGGGCTGGGACCAGTTGCGAAACGAACTCGCCGTGCCGAGGTGTCAGTTCGGGATCCTGGCCGGTGGCGTCGGTACCCCGGGAGGACGAAACCGCTGGCTGCAGGGGGATGACGATCTGGTTGTCAGTGTGGAGGAGACGAAATTGCCCGGCGCCCGCGACTTCGCCGTGTTGCCGGTGATTCACGGCTGGATCATGGACGAACCGCTGGCGCGCAAGTACACCTTGATGTTTCTCCAACACGGGCACTTCGTATCCGAGGCCCAGCGGCATCCGCTCGGACCGGAGACTTCGAAATCCCCCTGACGAATGTCGCAGGCATGACGAAGCAAGAGATTCCCAACCACGGTCGACTGGCCGGCATCGACTTCGGCACCGTTCGGATCGGCGTCGCGGTGACAGATCCGAATCGCGTGCTGGCCAGCCCGCTGGAAAACTACACTCGCCGTGGGCGGGAAGCGGATGCCCAATATTTCCGTCGATTGGTGGCCGAGGAACGGCTCGCAGCGTTCGTCGTGGGACTGCCTGTCCACACCAGCGGCGAAGAGAGCCGAATCTCCAAAGAAGCCCGTGAATTCGGGCGCTGGTTGCAGGAGCTTACGGGGCTGCCGGTGGCGTTCTACGACGAACGGTACTCGTCCGCCCAGGCGGAAGCCTTTCTGCTGGACGCGGAGCTGTCCAAGAAAAAACGCAAGCGGCGGCTCGACATGGTCGCCGCGCAACTGCTGCTCGCCGCCTATCTGGAAGCGACACACCGGGGTGAACCGGGACCCCTGGACGATAATCTCGCTCAGGGGTGAGCGGCAAGGCGCTAGCCGCCGGTGGCGTTCGGGGTGCACCGGGGCCCCTAGACGATAATCTCGCTCAGGGATAGGCTGAAGGCTGCTTCCCTCAAGAGGTTCGCTATGGCCACCGCAATCATTTTCGAAGAACAATTGGAGATCCCCCTGGTAAAATCCTTGGCAGATTTCCGTAAGTGGGCCACATCGGACGAGTTCCCGGAACACGTCCGCATCGATTATCTCGCAGGGCGTATCGAGGTCGACATGTCGCCAGAAGACTTTTTTTGTCATGGAACGCCTAAGACCGAAATCGTCTCGGTGTTGGCACCACTTGTGAAACAGGAGAATCTGGGCTATCTGGTTTCGGACCAGATGCGAGTCTCTTGTCTAAGGGCAAACCTTTCGGCCCAACCCGACGTGGTGTTCATCTCCGAGGAATCGCTCCAGAGCGGTCGGATACGCTTGGTCCCCAAAGCCACGGGCGAACCAGATCGCTACGTCGAGGTGGAGGGACCTCCGGATCTCGTCGTGGAGATCGTCAGCGACAGTTCCGTCGGCAAAGACACACGCCGCCTCCCGGCGCGCTACTTACAGGCTGGCGTCGGCGAATTCTGGCTGGTGGACGCTCGGGGAAAAAAGCTGGTGTTTCAGATCCACAATCGCGGCGACAAAGGTTGGCTGAAGGTCCGCCCAGATGCCCAGGGCTTTCAGCGTTCTGCCGTGTTGGGACGCCGTTTCCAACTCACCCGCCGCCGCAATCAGCACGGGCGTTGGGTCTTCGATTTGAACGTTGAGGCAACCGCATGAAAATCGCATACTTCGACTGTTTCAGCGGCATTAGCGGCGACATGACGCTGGGCGCACTGGTCGACGCGGGCGTGGACCTGTCCGCGTTGCAGGCCGGCATCGATTCGCTGGGCCTGCCCAGCTGCCGACTACGGGCCGAGGAAGTCAAGAAACACGGATTTCGAGCCACCAAAGTGCACGTGGAACACGAGCCGGAGCAATCGCATCGGCATCTGCACCACATCACGGAGATGATCGACCGTAGCGTGCTCACGGACCGACAGAAGGATCTGGCGAAACGCATCTTCACGCGATTGGGCGAGGCCGAAGCCAGGGTTCACGGCACGACCATCCGCAAAGTGCATTTCCACGAAGTGGGTGCGGTCGACTCGATCGCGGACATCGTCGGCAGTGCCATCGGCCTGGACCTCCTGAAGCTGGATCGGATCGTGTGTTCGCCGATACCGACTGGGTACGGGACCGTGTCGATCGCCCATGGCCGCGTGAGTATCCCGGCGCCGGCTACGGCCGAGTTGCTGCAAGGCATCCCGTTGGCCCCAGCAATCGTCGAGTCCGAACTGACGACCCCCACCGGCGCCGCGATTGTCGCCACGGTGGGCGACGAGTTTGGCCCGTTGCCGGCCATGACGATCCGGAGCATCGGTTACGGGGCCGGCTCGAAGGATTTCGAACAGCAGCCCAATCTGCTGCGGCTGATTCTGGGGGAATCCGATGAAAGCTTCGCCGCCGATCAGGTGTGGGTGCTGGAGACCAATCTGGATGACATCAGCGGCGAAGTGATCGGGTACGTCAGCACGCTGCTGTTGGAGGCGGGTGCCTTGGACGTTTTTACCACGCCGATTCAGATGAAGAAGAATCGGCCAGGCGTGATGTTGAGCGTGATCTGTCAGGCCGTCGGTATCCAGACGCTGGAAAAGGTCGTCTTCCGGGAAACCACGACGCTGGGCATTCGCCGCTGGCCCGTCAGTCGGCACAAGCTCCAGCGGCGGGCCCAATCCGTGGAGACACCGTGGGGATCCATTGAGGGCAAGCTGGCGTTCTTTGACGGCGGCGTCAGTTTTTCGCCGGAGTACGAATCCTGCCGGCAAGCGGCTGTCGCACACAACGTTCCGCTCAAGGATGTATACGACGCCGCTCACCGGGCGTTCGCCGCGAGCAAACCGTCGTAGGTCAGGCTTTCCAGCCTGACAGTCGTGTGTGGCTACTACTGTGCGTCGGCGGGGTCGCAGGACCCGCGCCGACCGTGAGACGTCAGGTTGGAAAGCCTGACCTACAGGGCCGGTGGGCACAGCCCACTCTACAAAACCATGTGGGACACGGTCGCGATTGTCGGAGTCGGCTTAATCGGAGGCTCGATCGGGATGGCGCTGCGCAAACGCGGCCTGGCGCGCCACGTTGTTGGGATCGGCCGCCGAGAGTCGAGCCTGCGGATCGCGCTGGACCGCGGCATGCTCACATCCACAACCACCAATCTGGCCGGCGGCGTTGCCCAGGCGGACGTGGTCGTCCTCTGCACGCCGGTCGAGTTGATCGTGGACCAGGCGCTCGCCGCCAGCCGGGCCTGTCCCGCCGGTGCCTTGATCACCGATGCTGGCAGCACGAAGAGCAATATCTGCCGCAGGTTAGCTGATTGCTGGGTAGGACGCGGTGCGTTCGTGGGTTCGCATCCGCTGGCGGGCAGCGAGAAAACCGGCCCAGCGTTCGCCGAAGAGGATCTGTTCGAAGGCCGGCTCACCGTGATCACGCCGTTGCCCGAGACGTCTGCAGAACACGTGCTGCGAACGGAGGACTTCTGGCGCTCACTCGGCTGCCGCGTGATCCGGACCACGCCCGAAGCTCACGACCAGGCCGTGGCGGCGTCCAGCCACTTACCGCACCTACTGGCGTCCACGTTGGCCGCTGCGACTCCGCCGGAAGTCTTGGATTTCGTCGCCAAGGGCTGGCGCGATACCACGCGAGTGGCCGCCGGCGATGCGGAACTGTGGCGACAAATCCTGACGGAAAATCGTGTCCACGTCTTGCGGTCGGTGGATAACTTTGCGAAAGTGCTGTCGCAATTCCGCGAGGCCCTCGCGGACGACAATCAAGCCGAGCTTGTGCGGCTCTTGGAAACAGGGAAGCAACGCCGTGACGCTGTGGGAAGTTGATATCTATCCGGCCGACGGACAACCAGACTTGGCGGGACGCCAAGCGGCCTCGGATGCGATCGATCTCGGTTTGCCGAGAGGGCTGGCCGTGCACGCCGCCCGCGGTTATCTGCTGCAAGGCAATCTAAGCCGCCCGCAGGTGGAGCAACTCGCGCGAGAACTGCTCTCGGATCCGGTGGTGGAAGGGACGCTGGTCGCGGTGATCGGCGACCAGCGGTTGAACTGCCCGCCCGTTACGGAGGCGAGCGGGCTGGGCTCCGGCGGCTCGGCGGGAGCCTCGCCCTCCCACGGTTCGCCATCCCAAGCCTCGGACGTTCTCGCGGTGCAGCAAGTCCAGGTGTTGCGGAAGCCCGGTGTGATGGATCCGGTCGCGCAGAGCGCACAGCAGGCGATTGCCGATTTTGGCATCCAGGTCGAAGAGGTCCGCACATTCCGCAAGTACTGGGTCGGCGGTCTGACGGCCGACCAACTCCCGATTTTCTGCTCCAAGGCGCTCGCCAATGACTCGATCGAGCAGACGCTGATCGGGCCGCTGACCTTGCAGCAATTGCACATCGGGGCGCCGTACCAGTTCCAACTAGTGACGGTATCGATGCGCGAGTTGGACGACGACGGCTTGCTGCGATTGAGTTGCCAGAGGCAGTTCTACCTGACCCTGGTCGAGATGCAAACGATCCAGCAGCGTTTTCGAGACTTGGGCCGCGAGCCGACGGATATCGAACTGGAGACGATCGCCCAGACCTGGAGCGAACACTGCAGCCACAAGACGTTGGCGGGTCGGATCGTGTATCGCGACGAGCACGGGGAACAACAGTTCAAGAACATGCTCAAGGAAACGATCTTCGCCGCCACGCAGCAGATTCGGCGTGAATTGGGCGACGGCGACTGGTGCGTGAGCGTGTTCGAGGACAACGCCGGAGTCGTCCGGTTCGACGAGCAGTACAATGTGGTATTCAAGGTCGAGACGCACAATCACCCGTCGGCCCTGGAGCCGTACGGCGGGGCCAATACGGGCATCGGTGGCGTGATCCGCGATCCGATGGGAACCGGCCTCGGTGCCAAGCCGGTCTGCAATACCGACGTCTTCTGTTTCGCCCCGCCAGACACGCCGCTAGAAACGTTACCGCCGGGTGTGCTACATCCCCGCCGCGTGATGAAAGGTGTGGTGTCGGGCGTCCGGGATTACGGCAATCGGATGGGCATCCCGACCGTCAACGGTGCCATCTACTTCGACCCTCGCTACCTGGCCAATCCGTTGGTTTACTGCGGCACGGTGGGGATGCTGCCCTGCGCCAAGTCCCGCAAGCAGACGCAGGCTTACGACTGGATTGTGGCGATCGGCGGGCGCACCGGGCGCGACGGCATCCACGGCGCCACGTTCAGTTCGGCGGAACTGACCAGCGAGAGCGATAGAGTGTCCGGCGGCGCGGTCCAGATCGGCAACGCCATCACAGAAAAGATGGTACTGGACGTACTTCTGGCTGCGCGCGACCGCGGCCTGTACAACGCGGTTACCGACTGCGGAGCCGGCGGGTTCTCCAGTGCGGTCGGCGAAATGGGCGAGCAGATCGGCGCTGAGGTCTGGCTGGACAAGGCTCCGCTCAAGTACGAAGGGCTGTCGTACACTGAGATCTGGATCTCGGAGGCTCAGGAGCGGATGGTGCTCTCGGTCTCGCCGGACCAGTGGCAGGAGTTTGCGGAGCTGTGCGATTCGGAGGGCGTCGAAGCCACGATTCTCGGCAAGTTCGTGCCGACCGGGCGGCTGGAATTGAAGTATGACGGCACCCGCGTCGGCGAGCTGGACATGGAGTTCCTCCACGGTGGTCGTCCGCCGGTGGTGCGTGAAGCGATTTATCAGCCGCCGCCGGTCAGGCCCGTGTCGTGGAACACGATGGGTACGCGGTGCGCGTCCCCGAACTCGGCTTCCCCCGGTGCTGAACACGAAGCAGTTGCATCCGGCCGGCCGCCGACACCTAATTTTAGCGAGGCTTTACTTAAGATTCTGAGTTCCTTGAACGTCGCCAGTAAGGAATGGGTGATCCGACAGTACGACCATGAGGTCCAAGGCGGCAGTGTGGTCAAGCCGCTGGTCGGCGTGTGCAACGACGGTCCGGGCGACGCGGCCGTGCTGCGGCCGGTGCTGACGTCGCGCCGCGGCTTGGTCATCGCCTGCGGCATGAACCCGCGATACGGGGACCACGACACCTACCACATGGCCGCCAGCGCAATCGACGAAGCGATTCGCAACTGCGTGGCGGTCGGAGCGGATCCGAGCCGAATTGCGATCCTGGACAACTTCTGCTGGGGCTACACCGACCGTGCCGAGACGCTCGGTTCTCTGGTGCGGGCCGCTCTGGCTTGCCACGATTTGGCCATCGCCTTTGGCACCCCGTTTATCAGCGGCAAGGACAGTCTGAACAACGAATTCAGCTTCCTCGGCAAAAACGGCCAGAAGCAGACGATCGCCATTCCGCCGTCGCTGCTGATCAGTGCTTTGGGGCAAGTGGACGACGTCCGCCGTTGCGTGACCATGGATCTGAAAGAAGCGGGCAATCTACTCTACCAAGTCGGCACGACCGAGGCGGAACTCGGGGGGTCGCACTTCACGTTCGTCGAGGGACTCGACGGCGGCGTGGCGCCCGGTGTGGATGCGGCGATGGCGCGCCGGACGTTCGCCGCGTTGCACCGCGCAATCCAAGCCGGCCTGGTCCGCGCGTGTCATGACCTGAGCGAAGGCGGCTTGGCAGTCGCCGCCGCTGAGATGGCCTTCGCGGGGGGCCTGGGCGCCACACTTAGCCTCTATGCCGTGCCCCACCGCTTCGCCGCAGACTCCGAGCACGAGCACCTGGCGACGTTGTTGTTCTCCGAGTCGAACTCGCGGTTCTTGTGTGAAGTGGCCCCACAGAATCGCGACGCCTTCGAACGCCTGTTAGCCGAAGTTCCCCAAGCCTTCATCGGTCAAGTGGTCGCAGCCCCTACGTTGCGGATCGTCATCGAATCACCGCACGGCTCGGTGCCGGTGATTGACGCGAGTCTGGAGGCTTTGAAGGAAGCTTGGCAGAAGCCGCTACGGTGGTGAGCTGACTCTTGATTGTTTAGGATCGGCCGAAAATTCTCGGCCAGTCCTCAGAAGGCTTCCGATCGTCTGGGCGGCGAAGGACGACCGTGAGCGATTGCAGCGGGGCAGAATTCCGAGTATCTTGCGGGCATGACTACGGCACAACCTACCACCGTGCAACACATCGAAGACGCCGTGCGGCAGCTTTCGCCGGATGATCTGGCGGGTTTTCGAGCTTGGTTTGCGGCGTTCGACGCCGTGGCTTGGGATCGGCAATTTGAAGCCGATGCGTTGGCAGGCCGACTCGACTGGTTGGTCCAGGAAGCGTTGGAGGCTGGACGCCGAGAGGGATTTCGCCCATGATCGCGACGAATGCGAACGAATTGTCCGAGGTGCTTGATCGGGTGCGTACGTGGACGCCATCGATGAGAATCACCCTAGCACGCAAAGTCCTGGAGAGTCTGGCGCCAACGGCTGTCTCCCAGCCAGCACGCGTCCTGTCCCTCGACGAGGTAATTGGAATTCTGAAAACAGACGCACCACCACCCGATGATGCGCAGTGTGCTCAGATCGTCGCCGAGGAACGCGTAAGGAAGTATGGATGATTCGCGTCTTGCTCGACACGAACATTGTGCTGGATGCCCTGCTAGACCGAGCGCCGTGGAATGCCGATGCTAGGGCGATTTGGGAGGCCCAACTAGGCGGCCGGCTTGCGGCACACGTGACTGCGTCCTCGCTGACGGACGTTTTCTACGTCGCACGTCGCCATGCGGGCCGAGATCGAGCTTGGCTCGCGATCAGGGCGTGTCTCGATCAACTGCACGTCATCGCCCTAGGGATTAATGAATTGCGGGAAGCGTTACAAATGCCCGGAAACGATTTCGAAGACAACGTACAGACCGCATGTGCGATGGCGGCAGAAGTGGACGCGATCGTAACTCGCGACCTGGCGGGATTCTTGAGCAGCCAAATCGAAGTCGTTTCGCCGCGAGAAATCCTCCTTCGACTTGCCGCGGAGGATTGACTTACCACCCCCTTGTCCACCTAGCTCCCTAGCTCCGGTTGCTCTATGCCAAAACCTCGCGTACTTGTTCTGCGTGCTCCCGGGACCAACTGCGATCGCGAAACCGCCTTTGCCTTTGAACAGGCGGGCGGCCTGGCGGAGATCTTCCACGTGAACCGGCTGCTGGAGAGCCCGCAGTTACCGGCGAGCTATCAAATCCTGTGCATCCCCGGCGGCTTCAGCTATGGTGATGACGTCGCCGCAGGCCGAATTCTGGGAAATCAGATCCGGCACCACTTGCAGGAGTCGCTTGCCGAATTCAAGGCCGCGGGCAAACTCGTGCTCGGCATCTGCAACGGTTTCCAGGTGCTGATCAAGTCCGGCTTGTTGTTGGCCGACGACGACCAAGGGCCACCGGCGACGCTGACCTGGAACGCTTCCGGCCGCTACGAAGACCGGTGGGTCGAGCTGGCAGCGACAAGCCACGCCTGCGTCTTTCTGCAGGGCATCGAGTCCCTGTACCTGCCGGTGGCGCATGCCGAAGGCAAGTTCGTGGCTCGAGATGCGGAGTCGCTGGCGGCGTTGGATCGCGCGGGCCAACTCGTGCTTCGGTATGGGACGGCTGCGGAATTGGCGACCGCCTTTCCTGCGAACCCGAACGGTTCGCAGGCCAGCGTCGCCGGCATTTGCGACGAGACCGGTCGTGTGTTTGGCCTGATGCCCCATCCCGAACGCCACATCGACCCCACGCATCATCCACGTTGGACCCGCGAACCGGGCAAGTCAGTCGGCGATGGCCTGTGTCTGTTCCAGAACGCGGTCCGCTACTTTGCGTAGCAACGTATCAGAATGACAAAGGAGGTCGCACCATGCCCACACTCACGGTTGAAGATGTGCCCTCGCAGCTTTACGAGACGCTTGCCCGTCGGGCGTCCGAGGCTCGGCGGAGCGTGTCGGAAGAGGCGAAACAGATTCTCGCGGAGACTCTGCACATGCCGGCCGAATCGGCGGACACCTACGGCCTACCGGAGCTAATACCCAGCGACGAAATCTTGCCGCCGTGCGACCTGCCACTTCCCAGTCCTGCGCGATCCGTGGAATTCAGTTGCGTCGCCCCGCCTCTGCCCGATTCACTCGTCATTGATGAGCAAGCGAGATGATGTACGATTTGCCCACGATCGATGTCCCTGTCTCGCAAGGCGACATCCTTGACGGTTGCCCACTCTTCCGTCAGCTTGCCGTGGCGGAAGTGGTCGATTTGGACGAGAAACCGGCTCGGTGGCTGTCCCGTGTGATCGTCCTCACGCAGGCCTGTGACTTGGCCCATGCGAAAACGAACAAGGTGCTGGTCGCGGTCGTTCATGACGCTGGGGGTCTGGTGCAGAAGGGAGTTCTAAAAGCGTCGGTCGTGCGCGATCAGGTGCGAAGGGGCTTGGTGTACGGCTGGTACTTCCTTCCCGCGTCTCCCGCCCCGATCCAAGTGTCCGAGTCCATCGTGGATCTGCGCGACGTGCACACCGTATCCCGACGCGTTCTCGAACACCTGGTCGCTCACGGCAATCGAGTCGCGCGGTTCGTCACGCCGTACCGCGAACATGTCGCCCAGCATTTCACCGTCACTTACGCGCGCATCGGCCTGCCGGAACCGTTCGAGTCCGCGCCGTGAGTGCCGACGGGCAAAGGCCGACGAGGTGTCCGGAACGGGTCCCATGCGTCAGGAACCGTTTCTCGCGTATCGGGGCAAGGATTGGGGGAGCAATTTCTGGCGACTTTTTCGCCCCGAGCCAATGCCGAAGCTGGTGGCCGCCACCCTCGGCATGGCTGAGGCAAATTATCCCGCCCGCGATTGAGGATGGCACAATCGTTTAACCGCGTGGGCAACGCCCCTCGCGTGGGAAAACAAGCCGGGGGACGCTGCTCGCGCGGCCCGTTGGGCCCGCGGTTAACGGTCAACAGCGAGTCCTGCTCCAACCGGAACGGCTCAACAACCTTGCGTCGTCGTTCGTGCTGGAGGCGCGGCGGAATCCGAAGGGGCTGGGGGCGCTGGAGGAGAAACGGCTGCTGGCCGGCGACTATGGTTTTCCGGAGCTGACGGACCTGCAGGAGGGCGAACGCGACGTGCTCCTGGACTCGGCAGCCTTGCTGTTCCTGGAGCACCGAAGCGCAGAAGGGAAGCGTACTTCCACTGCTACTGGACGGCGAGAAAACGGCTTCGCTGCCACCGCTGTCGCACGGCCGTGTGTACGCCGATTTCCGGCACGAATCCGCGTACTTCACAACCGCCTTCGATCTCATCCTGAGCCTCTATCAGATCCCGCCGCATCATCCCGCCGTGGCCGACCTGCGCGAGTCGCTACGCGGGTCGGAGATGGAGATGCGGTAGGGCGGAAGTCCGTTGGGTTACTAAGGAACGGCCGAAAAATAACTTCGGCATTTGCTTTTGTGCCCCTCACCCCAGCCTTCTCCCAGGAGTACCTGAGCGAGGGAGTTGTTTTTCGGCCGCGTCTTGCGCCTTCCGGCACACAAAATCCATCAAGTCCTGTGTCCCCAACGGCCGCGTGCACACGAAGGTCTCACCCGCCTGGAACCCCGACATGGCACCCGCGATCATCGCCGCTCCGCGGATCCGATCGAAGATGTAATCCTTGGCCGGCGGAAATTGTGTCTGGTAACAGCGGACCGCAGCCAGCTTCGCTTCCAGTGTATCGCTGATGTCCACGGTGAAATGGCCGGCTCCGCCCTGGTAGACGGCCGGCTCGAAGCTCAACCGGAAATACAGCTGGACCGCAATTGAGTGCGGCGGCAGACCGGCGAAGTGTTCGTCCCATTTGGTCAGCCGCGCATAGAATACGGCAGCATCGGTGATCTGCATGGCTTGCCAATGATCGGGCGAGGCCAGCGGCGTCTTGTCACCGAAGCCGATAATCACGCGTGGCCGATGCTTGCGGAACTCCTTGGCCAACAGCACGCGGGCTTCGAACGTGTCGAACAGCCGGCGATTGGGCAGGTCGAGCGTCACCCGGTGGTGCACGCCCAGGGTCTCGGCGGCTTGCTGAGCTTCCGCCAGACGCACCTGCGGTCCGGGCGAATGCGGCGTGGGTTCACCATCGGTCAGGTCGACGATGCCGACGCGGTAGCCCTGCCGCGCCAACTTGGCCAGCGTGCCGCCGCAGGCGATCTCCGCGTCGTCCGGGTGCGCCCCGACCACCATCACGTCCAGAGCTGGATCTGCATTCATTCTGATTTCCTGGCCCCAATCAGGAATGTCGGGCTCAGCGACTCAAACCGCACCCGCTCCAGTTGGTACACGCCACGCGCGAGATTGATCAACCACACCTGATCGTCGTCCGTCTGGCGATGCAACACCTCGCGCACGGCCGCCACGTTCTCGATGCTGCGCACGTTGGCCACCAGCTGACCGTCCGGCCGGAGCCGAGCGAAGGCCGCTTCCACAATCCCGCCGACCTGCCGGCCGGTGCCGCTCACGAAAATCGCGTCGGGGTCGGGCAGCTTGGCCCAAGCCTCCGGAGCCTGGCCCAACACGGGCTTCAGGTTCCGCACGCCGAAGGCCTCCGCATTCGCCGCGATCAGTTGGCAGTCCTCGACGTCCTTTTCGATCGCGTAGACCATCCCTTGCGATGCGATCTGCGCGGCCTCGATGGCCACCGCACCACTGCCGGCCCCCACATCCCACACGACGCTGTCCGCTGCCAGACACATCTCGGCCAGGGCGATCGAACGCACTTCGGCGGGCGTCACCAGACCGCGCTTCGGGCGCGATTGCAGAAACATCTCATCCGGATTGCCGAACAGTCGCCGCCGTCGGCGCAGGCTGGGCTGGTCCGGCCGGTTCGGCTGGCGGACCAAGATCAGCACATTCAGCAGCGAGAATTCCTGCTCGGCGACTTCCGCCAAGGTGCCGCGGGTGACGCGTTCGTCCGGAGCGCCGAGATTCTCGCAGACGTAGACCACGAAGTAGTCGATCCGGCGGGCCAACAACTCGCGGGCCACGGCCGACGGCGGCAGCTCTTCGCTGGTGAACAAGCCGGCCTTCTCGACGGTGCGGATGTGTTCGACCACGCGGTCCAGTCCCTGCGTAGCGACATTGGCCAAATAGGCCTCGTCCCAGTTCTCTTTGACGCGTGCGAAAGCCAGCTGCATGCTGCTGACATGCGGCACGACCTCGAACCGCTCCTGGCCGAGCCGGTCGCAAAGGAAGCGGGCCGCGCCGAAGAACAGCGGATCGCCCGCCATCAGGACGACGATCCGTTTAGCGGGATTGAGGGCGATGAACTGGACCGCCGCGTCCAAGTCCCCGCCGACCTCGACCCGTTGCGCCCGGCTGTCCGAGGTGGCCACCAGCGTGTGACGCGATCCGAGCAACACGTCCGCCTGCGCGACGAGCGCTCGAGCGACCGCCGTCAAGCCTTCCAGGCCATCGTCGCCGATGCCGATAATGTAGATTCTCTGGTTCGTTTCCACGATTGGTTTTGCTCCTTGTCTTGATCCTAGCGTACGGCTCAGGGCCCCACAACCGGCAGCACAAACAGCGTCACGCTGCACGGTGCGACGGAGACCTTGTCCGTGAGCTTGACCGCCGCTTCCTCGATTTTCAAGCGGGCCGGATCCGCCGGGTCGTTGTAGGCCAGCGGGTCTTCGCCGGCGATCTGGAATCGGATGCCGGTGCCGGCCAGCTTGGCCCCCTGCACGGTCAGCGGGATTTCGGCTGCCTGGAGCGTGGGATTAACCACGCCCAGCGTGAGCGTCTTGCGATCGGCGCTCCAGGCCGCCATCGCATCGACGGGTCGCGAGCACTCGGTGGCCACCGGCAACACACCAAAATGTTGGCGATACAGCTTCAGGACCAAGCCCGTGGTCTCGAACGCGGCGGCCGTCTTGTTCGTCTTGATACAGCCGATCACGTTCACCGTCTGGGCATAGTTGCACATGTAGAACATGTCGCTGCAGCGAGCCATCTCGTGCAACCCGGCGGCGATACCCAGTCCGTCCTTCAAGAAGTAACGCGTGCCCAACTCGCCGAACAGGTGCGGGCCATACCAGTAGTTCCACTCGTCCAAGGCGATGCGAATGTCTTTGCCCCGTAGCGAGTCGATTTCCTGGCGATAGCGTCGGTGGGCTTCGGCCTTGTGCCGTACGGCGTTGGGAATCTGCTGGACGTGTCCGGCCAGCCCCTTTTGTTCCTGGCAATAAAAATGTTCGCTCATCAGGTCCATTTGATCCGCACAGTGCTTCAGCATCCCCTCGCTCCACTTGCCGACATCGCCAACCGCGATCAGCTTGATCGACGGATCCACCTTGCGCATCGCCTGGGCGAAGCGGTTGTGTTTCTCGACGTACTTCTCCAGCGTCGTATGTCCGAGTTGCCAGCCGCCGTACATTTCGTTGCCGATGCTCCAGAACTTCACAGCGTACGGCTCGCGGTGGCCGTTCTCGGCCCGCAGCTTGCCCAGGGGCGTGTCCGCTCCGCCGTTGGCGTATTGCACCTCCTCCACAGCGGCCTGTTCGTCACCCAGACCGCTGTTGACCGCGATGTAGGGGTCGGTGTTCAGCACGCGGCAGAACGTCAGGAACTCGTCCAAGCCCATGTCGTTGTGCTCGATACCTTGCCAGGCGGGGTTCTTGCGCGGCGGCCGGCGGTCGGGATCGCCGATGCCGTCTTTCCAGTTGTAGCCGCTGACGAAGTTTCCGCCCGGCCAGCGGTAGACGGGCGAGTCGAGTTCCTTCAACAGGGCCAGCGTATCGGCACGCAGACCCTGGACATTGTCGGCGGGCATCAGCGAGACGGTGCCTACCGAAAAATTGCCGGGACCCGTAGCTGTGATCTCCAGCAGGCCCTTGTCGGTGCTCGCTCCGGCCGTGAACTTCAGCGGCGTCTGGGCGTAAGCCTCGCTCGCCTGCGGGACGGTAATCGTCTGCCGCATCTTCGGGCCGTCGCCCCACACGAGGCTCACGGTGATCGGACCCGCTGCCGTGCTCCCTGCGAGCCAGATCCGGCCGACATAGGTCTTGCCTGCGAGCAGCCCCAAACCACCCTGCGCAATCCCACCGGTCTGGTCGCCGGCCAGAACAATCCGCGGCGTGTGTTGGCCAACGAATGCTCCTTCGCGGACCATCTTCACAGCCTGGGGCGGTCCGACCGGCTGCCACGGCGAGTCCTTGGCTCCGACCGGGTCGAAGAACTTACGGTCCTGCAACATTTCCGCCCAAATCCCGCCGTAGATGCAGCGGCCCAGGTGTTCGATGAACTGGCCGTAGACATACTTAGAGATCGGCTCACCGACTTTCGTCGCGTCGATCGAGATGCAGGGTTTGCCGTCTTGCTGTTGCTCGGACGACGCCTTGGGCAAGCCCTTGGCTGTTGTCTGAGCGCGAGCCGTGCTGAAGCCGGAAAGGAGGACGAAGAACGACATGCTCACCGCGATTCGTGCTGCACGATACTGCATCAATGTATCTCCTTCAGTTGCAGATGGTTGTCTGTTCCCGTGCACAGCGCGGGAACCACCGGGCCGGTCCAGCGGGGCCTTGATCGGAACGTTGCGCAACGTTCTGATTAGTGCCTTCCCACGGATACCGGGGCGGATGGTTTGTGGGTCTCGGCAGAAGACTGTAACCTCTCCGAGCGTCGCACGCCAGCCAGCCAGCACGCTCCGACGTGAAAAATGGTGCGGGAACTTCCGAGACTCAACCCTGGCCGCTGGAAAGCGTCGTATTGACTCAATCAGTAATTCCAAGTTCGTAGCGGCGTTGCAAGCTGGGGCGGGACGGCCCGCGCACACCGAGGTGCACGGGATGCTCCCGCCAGGCCGCTGCCTCCGTGGTCCGTTTGCGAACCTCGCGCATCCAGCCGGTCAGGATGATGGCCACCAAAGGCGACCACACCTCAGCTACCTGGCTTCTCGGATAGAATGTCCCTGGTGTCAGACGTAACTGACTGGGAGTTGATCACGGCCCGTTCCACGGAGACTCCCTTCCCTTGTTTTGTCGAGCAGAACTATCTGCCCGTTCGCGTCTCGGCCGATGTCAGCCAAGGTAGTCGGCAGAGTGCCGCAACAACTTCGCGGAGTCAAGACCTTGTTCTGCCAGGACGCGTGTAATGACGCTCTCGCCATGCAGTAGCACGCTGAGCAGGTCACGTTCTGTCACCGCGCGGCCGCCGTTGTGATGAGCTTGCGCCACCGCCCCACGGAGCTGACTGAGGGCGTGCTTCGACAGATAATCGCGGTGCAATTGGTGGGGAGGTACGGTTCCCGGGGGTGCCCGCCAAAGGTTCCGAAAGGCCGCGATCAAGGCGGGCACGCCGACGCCGGCCTGGCGTGTAGCCGGGGCCAAGCGGCTGCCCGGCCTGGCCAGGATGCCCAGAAACAGGTGCGCGCTGCGGATTTCCTCCGGGCCCATCTCGTCAGCCAGTTCGGACGCGGTGACCAGTGCCGCGCGACAGTCTGCGTCAAAGATGGTGAGTTCCAATGCGCCGTCATCGGCGAACAGGAGCAGCGCCGACGGCACGTCCAAGGGTTCGCCGCCGGGAGGAGCAGTCGCGTGCGGAGCCTCATCCTCCGCGGGCGTATCGGGCTTGGCGGCGGGCAGTTCCATCCGGCAGTCTTTGATCAGTTGGGGAATGTCGATGGCCGACTCGAGCAGGAGTCGTTCCAGCAGGGAGTCAGACACGAGTAACAGGCTGGCGAGGAGTTGACGCTCGCGGATCTTGGATTCGCCGGCCTTTCGCGCCAAGCGGCGGGCGAGCCGCAAGGCCTGCTGGGCTGCTTCATCCAGGTCGCACGCAGGGGAATCTCCGGCCGCCTTGTCGCGCAGGAGCTTCGCGCGCAGCGCGCGGCGGGTGGTGGTCGGGTCATGCCCCTGCCGGGTCAGGGCTTGGCACAGGAGTCCGTCAGAGATATACGTGAGACCGAGCCAGAGGTGCGGCGGGCTGACGCAGGACCAGCCGGTCATCTTCATCGTGGCCATCGCCCCGACCAGTCCCATGCGCACCGCCATGCTGGCTGGCAACTGCTCTTCGTTCGCCCATTGCTCCAAGGCTCCCGGCACTTCCGCCTCCGGTGAAGACGCGCACGGACTCTCGTCCAGATCCTGCGAGTCCTGAGGTGCGAGCGGCGCGAGTCTGGGAGCGTCCTGCTCGGGAGCATGGGTCACAGCAGGTGCCGGTGTCCGCTGTTGACGGAAGTCCTGCGTCGGAACATCGAGAGCTTGTGATTCGGGGGCGGAGACGCCCGGCAACTCGCTGGGCAGCCCCTCGACCGCAGCCCGCAACCGCCGGCACATCTCGCTGGTCGTGGGATACCGCTCGGCCGGATGGAGGGCCGTGGCGCGGCGAATCACCTGGAGTTCTGGCGGAGACAGTTTCTCCAGCCGCAGCTCGCCTTTGGTATGCGCCGCCATGACCTCGATGTACGCATCCCGCAGGAACGGCAGCTGTCCGGTCCGCAAGTGGAAATAGGTGATCGCGAGCGAATACTGATCGGTCGTGCTGCTCACACCGTGACCCTCAATCACCTCCGGGGCCATGTAGGCCGGCGTTCCTGCGAGGCCGCTGCTGCCCTGCGTATCGCCAAACACGCGGGCTAGTCCAAAATCGCAGACCATCGCCGAATCGCCAAGCAGCAGGATGTTCTGGGGTTTGATGTCGCAATGCTGCACCGCCACTGGGCCGTCCCCTAGATCGTGTTGCGGCGTGTTGAGGTAGTCGACGGCCCGGGCGACGTCGGCGAGGTATTCCAGGAGCTGGCCGGTCGGGATCCCGGTTAGTCCTTGGGAGCGATAGCTGGCGAGCAAGTCCGACAGACTGCCGTCCGCCAGCGTCATGGCCACGACCAGCGTGACGGGCCGACGGTCCGCCAGCTGCGCATTGGCTTGGCCCGTCCGCGCCAAACGGTCCAGACTCTCCAACACTCCATCGTCCAGCGGGCTGCCGCGATCATCGAGAACCCAGAAGGCGTGCAAGGGGAGGAGGTGGGCGTGGCGGATCTCTTTCACGCGTTGGAGGGCGCGGAATTCCTTGAGCCCCGCCGTGCCATCGAGATTGATAAACTTCAGCGCCACCGCGGTGCGGCCCGGCCCGCGGGCCTGCCAGACCTCGCCGAACCCGCCGCGGCCCAGCATACGTTCTAAGTGATAGCCTGGTATTGGTTCGTCGCCTGCGCGAAACATCACACGCTTGTCTGCCCCAGTCAGGAAGCCTCGCCAGCATCTCTCCAGCGGCACGCTCTGGCCCAGTATGACAACTCCCCCGCCCATCCGCAAGCTTGGGCCTTGGCCCTGTGGCGATGGCCGAGGTCTGCGGATCGTCCCGAGCGAGGTACGAGGCGCGGGCATCGCCCAAACGGGCTTCAGTCCCGCAACAGCCCGGCTGCCAGCTTGGCCGTGGACTCCTTGCGGTCGCCGCGTTTCGCGGCTTGCCGTGCGGTCAGGATGACGCGCAGCCAAGCGTCCGCCTGCGGCCGAACGCCAACGTCCCGCCGCAGTTGACGCAGCAGGCCCACCGCGGCGGCGAGTCGGCCGGCGCGCCACCAACAAACGCCCAGCACCAACCGCAACTGGGGTGGGCCCTGGATCTCGTCTGCGGCTTGCGGCAGACTCGCGGCGAGGGACTGTGCGCCTGCGGCGTCACCCAGCCACCAGCGGGCCGCGACCGCGTACAGACCGGGCCAAGTCTGCTTGGGAACGATCTGCCAGAGCTGCGCGGCGTAGGCGGCGCGCTGCTGCAGGTCGTCGGGCAACTGCTGCGGGGAGGGCTCGAGGCGTGCGGCGAGTGCGTCCAGCAACTGGGCGCAACGGCCCTGCTCGGCTTCGTGACCGGCGTGTTGCCGCAACCACGCTAAGCAGAACGGCACGCCCTCCAGTCCCGCCCCGGACGACAAGACGTACTCGACCTCGTCGGCACGCTCCGCACCCGCCACCGCCACCGGTCGCGGCGGGACCGGAGCGCCGCCGACCGCTTCCCGCCGGCCGACCTGTTCACGGATACGGGCGGCCTCGACGTGATCATCGGAAAATCTTGCCAACGTCTCTGCCACCAGTCGAAGGTACCGATCACGGCGCGCAAAATCGCCCTGAACCGCCGCCGCCTGGGCCGGCAAAGAACAAGCCGGCGCCCAGTGTGGCGAGCAGGAGAATCGCCAGGATCACGGCGCGCATCCGGGCTTGGCGGTCGTCATCCAGCCGTTGCTCGCGGCTTGTCAGCCGCAGGAGCGCGCTGTGGGCCGCTCCGGCCAGCGTGGGACTGCCTCGCGCCGCAACGAGCTGTTCGTAGAGCTGACGAGCTTCCGCGTCCCGCCCGGCAGCTTCGCAGGCCAGCGCCGACTGAAAGTCCAATCGCAACCGCAGGCGATCGGCGTGCGTCCTCCAGTCCGGCTGCGGGTACGCCGCGCCGAACTGCTGCAATTCGCCTTCGGCGTCCGCCAGACTTCCGTCGCCCAACAGCAATTCCAACCGCAGCAGCCCGGTCTGCGGCGTGGGAGCGGCAAGCGTCGTCGTCGTCGGCAGAGGCTGCCAGCCAGCTTGCTGACGCTGCTCGGCAACCAAGAGATCAATCCGTGCGGCAACTCCCCGGCAACGGTCGCGGCCGTCCTTGATGCGTTTGGCGAACACGGCTTCTTTCGTCAGCGCCGGGTGCTGTTTGGTCAGGTCATCAAGCCGCGCAAGCGCGGTTTGTGCCATTTGATAGTGCCGTCGGGTCTGAGCGAGCGCGCCCGCTTCCAACGTCTCGGCGGTGGCCTCCAGATGAGCCTCCAGTTGACGCACCTCTTCCTCGAATTGCAGACGCGGCTTGGCCGCCGTCAGGGCCTCCCGAACCCTGGCCAGATCGGCGACCGTCTCCTGCCATGGCTTGGCCAACGCTGCGCGACGCTCCGCGGGCATGGTCTTGGCTTCCTTGTCCTGGGCCGCCTGCACCGCGTCGCTGGCGGCCCACTGCTTCAAGGTGGTCCAGCTAACCGGCAACTTCGCCAAAGCCTGCTGCGTCTGCATCAGCATTGACAGACCGCCCAGGTCCTGGCGTGTCTCCGCGAGCTGCTGGAAGGTAGACGCGGAAAGCGTGGTCAGTAACGGGTTGTTCGCCGCCTGTTGCGCTTGGTCGAGATCCTGTTGGGCCTTGTCCAGGTACTGCTGCCAGGCTTCCTGCTGGGTAGCGTAATTTTTCGCCAACTCCGCCGCGGTCAGCCGGCCAGTCATCCGTTGGAGTTCGCCTCGGACGTAGCGTGCGGTGGTGTCCGCCGCTTGGACCGCACACTTGAATTGGGCCTCACGGAGCTGCTGGAGCAAGCTCTCGATGCGCATCCGTGCCGGCTCATCGTACTCCGTCCTGGGCAACCCCTCGAGCCGCTGAGCGAGTCCTCGCAGTCTGGCGATCAACTTAGGCCTCGATCCCGGTCCCTCGGCGGAATTCGCCTCAGCGAGGCACTTCTCGGCCGCCTTCTGCAAGGCCTGGAGCATGGTCGTCCACCGCGCCGTTTGCAGCGTCGTGCCGGCCTTGAGAGTTTCGTCCAACGCGTAGCGCACGTCGTCATCGCTTGGTTCTCCTGCCAAACGACGCCCCAGTTGCGCCAGGCCGGCTTCTAACGCCGCATAATCCTGGTTCACAGCGTCCCAATCCGGATCATCCTTTTCCAGTTCTTTTTTGGCGGCGGCCAATTTCCAGGGCAGTTGGGCCGCCAATCCGGTCAATTGGACAAGACGCTGAACGTGCCGGCCAAGCTCTTCCACCCGCTCCCGGCGACGGATACACCAGGTGTCGATCGGCGGACCCAACCATGACGCCGGCTCCAGGGATTGCAGGGCCTGATTCTGCTGCAACAGCTCTTCCAAGAGTCGCGGCAGGTCGCCCACTCGATCCGGGGGTACCTGACCCGGCAGCGGCTTCAGTTTGGCGGCTGCGGCCTGGAGCCGATCACGAGGCGCCTTCATGCGGTCCACGACCACGCGCGCCGGGACTGCGTCTAACGGCTTTCTGACCTCAGTACTAGCAAGGTATTGTTTCCATTCTTCGTCGATCGCCCGGCAGATCTCCGGTACCTTGTCGAACCGTTCATTCCTCAATGCCTCATCCAGGGGGACCATTTCTTTCACCAGCTTCTCGACGATCGGAAGCTGCTGGTGGGCCTGCACGGCCGACCACTGCTCCAACTCGGTCTTCAGGGCTGCCGCCCGTTGGCTCGTCTGGCTGGCGGGTGGCGATGACCGCAGTATCCGTCCGAGCGCCTCCTGGATGAGGCTGTGCTCGCCAGCCAACTGTTTCAGCCGGGCCGGCTCATTCCGCAGCACGATCTCATCGAACATCCGGCTCAGGCCCCGGCCCCGCCACTCACAAGCTTTCAAGATGGCCTCGGCATTGGTCACGCCGTCCCAACGCACGATCTCATAACGCTCTCGGTCGAGTATGTCCTGTTTGCCGACTTTGTCGCGCCGCACGAAGAGCTGATTCTTGGTGGCCGAGAGGATGGTCACCTCGGCCTGTTGGCCAGTCGTCCTGTCCAGGATCTTGTCGGGTTCGACAGGCGGAAGGCTGCCATCTTGGCCCCACGACCGGCCCGCGAAAGTCAGGCTCGCCAGGGCCGCGAGGGTCAGGAACATGGCGGACCGCCACGGCTGCCGCAGCCGCGCAACCGTTTGCGATCCCAGTCCCAGATCAACGCACCATGTGCTCTGCATCGCTCAAGTCCTCCCCCCGCGACAGAGACTGTCGGCAAGATCCAGCAGGTCTCGGACCCGCTCCTGACAGGCCTGCACTGCGGCCCGACGGTCGGAGCGCCCGATCAGTTCCAGTTCCACTCGCAGCAGCTTCTCCGGGGGGAGCCGGAGACGCCACGCCGCATGCTGCAGAACTCCCGTCCCCAACAAGCCCGACACCACCAACGCGCCCAGCAGCCACTGCCAGGTTTCGAGGCCCAGGAACGTACCACGGGCCAACATCCCTTCCAGAACCGCGTGTTCGATGCGGGTGCGCAACTGAGTCGCCTGTCTGTCCAGTTGCAAGACGCGGGCGTGCAGGAGCTTGGCGACTTCAGCGGGTGTGTGGTCCAAGGCCGCATCCGCATCTGTTTCCGCGCCGGGAGTCGGCGTGTCCACCGCGTCCGCGGCTTCTGGGGAGGGAGGTTGCGTCCGCTCCCAGGCATCGCGGCTTAATTCCTCGGCTCGCTGCAGAAGTTCATTGGCCTCGTCCACGGGAATCCAAGAGGACGACTGCTGATCCAATTCCTTTCGCAGGCGATCCGCGGCGGCCGCGACAGATTTCACCTGGACGCGATAACCGGCGAGTTCTTCCGGCGAGACCGTCGGGAATTGCTTGGCCAAAGTATCCACCGCGTGTTTCGTCTCGGCGACCAGTTGCTCCACGCGGCCCGTCAAGGTCGCATCGTGCAGAATGCGATCGACCGAGGTCCCTTCTGGAGCACGCACAATAAACGCGATCAGCACCCCTCCCGCCACCAGCGAGAGCCACAGGATCTGCGTGCCACGGTACCAGCGTAAGGCGTTCATACATTTACCTCGGATCGTAGACATACAGGCCGTGGTCCAGACAGATCCACAGCCGTCCGTCCGCCGCCACCACTCCGCGGAGGCGGGAGCTGGGGACGTGGCGAAGAATCGGAGAATTGATACGGAGCGCCCCGCTGGGCTCGAAGTACTGCACCAGGAACCCGCCCGCCGTTCCCGCAGTGGAACCCTCGTCGAGCGACAAGGGTTTCAGTTGCCAGCGGCGGGCCGCATCTTCATAGCTGGTCTCGGCGGCAGTTGCGACCGGGCCCGCGGGTAAGCGCAGCCAGCGATCTCCGCGGCGTTCGTACTGCAGCGTAGCGCCATAGCAGGCCAAGGGCTCGCCCGTGGTAAATTGCTCGGCGCCGCGCAAGGGCACAGGTTGTTCCGTCTCCCAGTCCTGGGCCGTGCGCGACACGTCCAGAATCTGCATATCCTCGCGTCGGAATTGCACCACGCCGCCCGGCGTCGTCGCCCACAAGTCCGGGCCGGCCAGACGGAAATTCCGCAGCACATCGAAACTGAACCGTCCCTGGACGAACAGCGGCCAATCATCCCCCTGCGCGTCGGCCTTGAGTAACTGAACCCGCAACCGCCCGTTCCAACGCGACCAGCACCAGAAGTCATCTCGGTGCCGCACGTCGACCGCGGCGCAGAATTCCGAGTCAGCCGCCCGCACCTTCCAAACGGCGGTGTCGGGAGCGAACTCCAACGCTTGATCGTCCGGACCGCTGGCGTACAGACGGTCTTCGCCGGACTTGACCACGAGGTCTTGCCAGGGAGATGACGCGGCGGCGTTGTTCCCCGACGCGGCGGCCCACAGCCGTAAGTATCGGCCCTCCCTATCGACCTCGACGATCCCGGCCGGCGTGGCGAGGAAGCCGCGGTCCGCCAGGAAGGCCACTCCCCGCACTACGTCCGCGGAAAACCGGCCGCCACTGAGTACCTGGACCGGGCCAGTTGCCACGTCGGGCAAGAGCGGCGTCCAACCGCGGTAACCCAGCGTGATCCGTCCCTGAACGTCCTGTGCGGCTTCCAAGAAGTTAGTACGGACCAGCCAGCGCCCGTTTGGCCCCCGCCAGGGATTGTCTGCCGCCGCCATCCAGACGCCGGGATTTCCGCCGTCAAACTCCCAAACCTGTCCGCTAACATCGAGGGCACAGAGCCGAGCGGCATCCCGGTCCGCATCAGCGGCGGAGGAAGGCAACGGATCGCCGGAGGTTGTGAAACGCCTGAGGGCGACCACGTCGTTCAGCGGCCGGGAGTCCATCCCGGCCGCCGCACTGCGGTACCAGCGGAGCATCGCGCCGTCCGCCGCGCGCCGACGAACGATGCCACCCCGGCCCGCCAACCAAAGGTCATCGCCGTCGATCAGGCCGACGTCCAGATCGTCGAAGGCGAACCGGCCATCGCTCAGAATTGGCTCGACCGCCGACTCCGCAGCCACCTTGACCAGCAACTCCGTCCGGGCCGTCCACGGTTTTCCGGGAGGCACGACGATGGAGCGGGTCCAGCGCCACAGCGGATCGTCCACCAGCACACGTTGCGGGGCCACCGCCGGGTCGGCGGGAGCCCATTTTCGCTCCTCGGGCTGCCACTCGAAAACGGCACCGGCATCGCTGACGGCCTGCGCGGCCCCTTTCCCCTTGCTCGTCGTGACCTGGACAATGCGGCTGCCTTCCGGAGCGGGCAAGACGTCGGCCACGGCCAGTTGGCCGTTCTCCCGGCGGTTCCGGACCAAGCCGGCCGGTGTCGGCGTCCAGAGGTCCGACCCTGACAACAGGAAACTGTAGAAGTAGTCCTGGGCAAAGCGGCCGATCTGCAGGCCACTCAGTTGGCCGCGCCAGGTGAGGCGAGGTGCCGTCCCCAACTCAAAATGCCACTCCGAATCGTGATAGGCCGCCCGGAAGGCCGCCACAGCGTCGCCGGCCGGCAGTTCAGCACTTCCCTGGGCGGCCGGATTCGCCGGTTCCAGTAGCCGTGCCGAGTCACCCGCCGCATTGTCTGCCACCAGCAGGCGGTACGCCGGGCTGCGGGCCAGTGCGAAACGCCGCCCTGCGGCCGATTGTGGCGTCGGCCAGTAGGCCAGCGTATGCCGATCGGTCGCATCCAGTTGGCTCACGCCGCCGCGGTGCGCCAACCACAGGGCACCGTTCCAAATGGCGGCATCCG
>JAPLNJ010001206.1 GCA_026692885.1 Planctomycetota bacterium
GCAACTTGGCCTGCTGGTGCTGGTACATAACGGATTGACCATCGCGAAGGCACGGCCGACCCCAATCAACCAGCCGCAAAGTGACGTAAGTCTGGAAGAAATGGCAGCTTAAAAGTGGGACAATCTGTCCGGGGAGAGGGTCGGGGTGAGGGGCCGAAACGCAAATGCCGAAGTTATTTTTCGGCCGTTCCTAAGCCGCAGCAGCGTTGAAGAAGTTTCTATCGAACCAAGAGACGGAGCGCATTCATGAAACCAATCCTCGTCATCCTCACCGTCCTGCTGCTGACGCCGCTGGCTGCGTTGCACGCTGCCGAAAGCCAAGCGGCCCTCACGCCTGCCGCTTCACGCCCCATGCCAATTGGTCCGCCGCCGGGCGTGCGGAAACTTATGGACACACCGTTGCGCGATCCCTCGATCTGCCGCGGACCGGCGGGGACCTACTATTTGACAGGCACAAGTGAGCCGTTCTGGGGTTTCAACAACGAGCACGGCATTCGCGTCTGGAAGTCAAAAGACCTCTCGACGTGGGAACCGCTCGGCACGGTCTGGCGCTACGGCTCCAGCCCGTGGCACGAGAAATATCTGAAAGCCAAGAAGCCGCTGTGGGCGCCGGAAATCCATTACACCCGAGGCAGCTTCTGGCTCACGTACAGCATGCCCGGGTGGGACGGCACGGCAAAGACGTCGGGGAGCGGACTGCTGAGAAGCACGACCGGTAAGCCGGAAGGTCCCTACGAAGATGTACAGCCGGCAGAGCGTCTCGGCGACGAAATCGATGCCTCGCTCTTTGAGGACGACGATGGCGCAGTCTATTTCCTCTGGCACAGCGGAAAAATCGCACGCATGAAGCCCGACATGAGTGGGTTGGCCGAGCCGTATCGCTGGTTGAAAAGCACGGCCACCGACCCAGACCCGAAACATCACTCGGGCTTGTGCCCGGGTATTTTCGGGAAAGACTCGTTCGATCACGTCGGCTACGAGGGCATGTTCTTGTTCAAGGCGAACGGTCGCTATTTCTTCTGTTGTTCCGAGATGTTTGACGGCCGCTACAGTTGTGCAGTGTCAACCTCTACCAACATTGACGGCCCCTACAGCGCCCGCTACGAAGCCGTTCCCCACGGCGGGCACAGCACCTTCTTTCAAGACGGCGACGGAAAATGGTGGTCCACGTATTTCGGTCCGCCATGGAACGAACGGGCTGCGATTTTGAGGGTGGAATTTGCGGAGGATGGCCGCCTCCAGCCCTCACAATAATCGCCTCCAAGGTGGCCGCGTGGAGACGCCTCATGAATCGGCCAGGTTTTGGTGCCGAGGAAATCCAAACGGAGTACAGCCATGCACACAGGCAAGGACAAGATGCAATCTCACGCCCCCGTGGCATCTGCCGGGGCAATTCCGGCAGGGACCCCCATCGAACAAGACGTCACCCGCCGGGGCTTCCTGAAACAGGCCGCGGCCGTCGGGGGCGTGTGGGGGCTGAACAGTGTCTGGCAAGCCCAGGCTCTGGCGGATGAGCCGGAGCGGCTCAAGCCCATCGGCGAGCCGCAGGGCATCCATCCCGGCCGCGTGGTCTGGGTGCATGACCCGCAGGCAATCGACTGGAAGGGGCCGGGCGACGGACACTGGTACGATGGCAACCGCACGAAGCAGGAACGCGTGGACGAGATGCTGTCGCGAGCCATCCTGGAACTCACGGGAGAAACGTCGGCGACCAAAGCCTGGGACAAGCTGTTTCGGCACTTGAACCAGGCCCGCGGCAAAGGCGACGTGGCCTACAAATCCGGCGAGAAGATCGTGATCAAGCCGAACTGGGTCGGCATGATCTGGACTGAGGGTACGGTGAATCTGGAAACCTACACGCTGATCAAGAGACAGGACTATATGAACACTTCGCCCCAGATGATCCTGGCGCTGATCCGGTCGCTCGTCGAAGGAGCCGGTGTTGAGGATGCGGATATTGCGGTCTGTGATTCGCTGGCGTATCTGGTCCACGAGTACTACGCCTGGCCTCACAGGATCCGGTGGCAATCGATTCGGTGGGCTTCGATTTCGTCTGGACGGAATACAAGGACCATCCGCGGCAAGTGGGCGTGGATGATTATCTCCACGAGGCGGCCCTGGCGGCCAATCCGCCCTCCGGCACGTTCTACGACCCGGACCACCCCACGCCGGTCAAGCGACTTGCCGGCCTCGGGGTCCACGAGCACTGGAACAATCCGCAGGAAAAGAAATACTCACGCAATTTGGGAACCGGTGACGGGATTGAACTGGTGGCGGTGGCTCGTTGACCGGAGCTCGCTGTCGCAGCCGATTGCCAGGACGCGGTGAATTGCATCTTACCAGCGGCGGGAGTTCGAAGGTTGGAAAATCGCTGCCTGCAGAAGGGAATGCCATCATGCGGAAGGCCTTGATCGTAAGGTTGCGCATCGTAAGCGCGAAGCGTCAGCGAGGAAGAGCGGCGTTTTCCTCGCTGCTTTCCTCGCTGACGCTTCGCGCTTACGATGATCCGCTGCTAGCGTTTTGCGCCACCTTATGATCAAGGCCCATGCGGAACCATAAGAAGGTGCCAGGGGTATCCATGCCATGATTCGAAACTTAAGCATCCTCACCCGCCGCCACTTTCTCCTCGCCACCGGAGCTATGCTGGCGTTTGCATTCCTCCCTGCGTTAGCACGGTCGGCGGAAATCCCACAGACTGTTGCTGAACTCTGGGCAGGTTTCGCTGAACTCGACAAAGCCACGCCCCTGGAAACCGAAATCCTCAAAGCGTGGGAGCAGGACGGCGTGGTCTGCCGAATTGTCCGCTATCAAGTCGGTGTTTTCCAAGGAACACCGGCGAAGGTCGCCGCGTTCTACGCCTTTCCCAAGGGAGGTACGAAACTTCCAGCCCTCCTCTCTATGCATGGCGGAGGCCAGTCGGCTGGACTCGATAGCGTGGTAACCGATGCCCAACGCGGCTATGCCGGCCTGGCCATTAACTGGGGCGGCAACAAACTGAACTTTGGCCGGACCCGAGCGACCTACGATGGCCCCCAAACCGACTGGGGCAAGCTCGATGCCACGCATCCGCCTCAACGCAATAAGGTGAATCATTTCGCCGGCGCACTCACCCCCGACGACTACACGCTCGACAGCGTTGAATCGCCTCGGAACAGCAACTGGTTCCTGGTGCTGATTGCGGCACGCCGGGCCATCACCTTCCTAGAACAGCAACCTGAAGTCGATCCCGCGCGGATTGGCGTCTACGGGCATTCCATGGGTGGCAAGCTCACGACCGATCTCGCGGGAGTCGACAAGCGGGTCAAGGCCGCTGTGCCCTCGTGTGGAGGGGCTGGAGACCTTGCGGAAGATCAGACCGACGTGCCGGGAGGCAGCCGTGCCAAACGCTCCGCCCTGGAATTGGCTTGCATCTCGGACAACGCCTACATTCCGCTGATTACCTGCCCGCTGCTCTGGCTGTCGCCCACCAACGACTTTCACGCCCACATCGACAACATGGCGTGGAATTGGCGCAACCTGCCCGATGACCGTGTGCGATTTAGCATCTCGCCCCACCTGAATCATCGCCACACGGACGAGCACGCGCTCACCCAGCACCTGTGGTTTGAGGAGCATCTGCGGGGCACGTTCAAGCTGCCGACGACACCGCAACTGGTCCTGAATCTGCAGACGCCACCAGGCGTGCCCCTCGTCACCGTTACGCCGGACGAAGTGCAGCCCGTCACGCGAGTGGACATCTACTATGCGGTCGATCCGCATGAACTGACCCGCTTCTGGCGCGATGCCCAGGCCGTGCAGGTCGGCCCGCAGTGGCAGGCGGCCTGCCCAATCCTGAGCCTTGAGCAACCGCTGTTCGTCTATGCGAACGTGGTCTACGAAACTCCGCCGCAATATCGGAACGTGGCGCAACCGCCGGGGCTCGACAATACGGCCACTTTCGCCATCAGCTCTCGCGTGCTTTCGGCCGCGTCGGCATCCTTGCAGGCCGCGGGCGTCAAGGCGACAGACAAGCCAGCGCGAATGATCGACGACGGCTCGCGCGGCTGGCATGACTGGTATCGGCTGAACTGGGGACATCCACCTCTGTGGACCGCGACCACTCGCAAGCTAAAAGACGCCAAGTGGCGCGGCCCGGACGGCGCCAAGCTGCAGTTGGAAATCAAGTCCCTGTCGGACAACTCGCTGGTGCTCAAGTTCAACTGCAATGCGTGGGGCGCATTTGTTCCCAGCCAGCCGGCCGTGGACTACACCGTGGTGAAACAGCTGAAAGGCTCCGACGACTGGCAGACGGTCTCGGTGAGCCTGGATGAATTGGTCGCCACAGATCCCAAGCTCACAGGGCCACTGGCCAATTGGCAAACCGTCACCGAGTTTAGCATCAGTCCCAGCGGCGAAATCGTCAAGGACGGCCAGAAGGAGAGGGTCGACGGCAAGGCGTGGCAGGGGCCACGAGAAATCCGCAATCTGCGTTGGGAGGGCGGCGAATCTCGCGTTTCGTATTGAAGGAGTCGAGCCTGGAATTAGTGGCACAAGGAGTGAACGGGAATGAAAGCTTCTGCCTGCGGTAGAACGCATCGGGCCTCGTCCGCTCTGCTGCCGTTGAGGCTCAGCTGGGCTTTCACCTGCGCGGCGTGGCTCACCGCCAACGCGGACCTGCTGGCGCAGGACGGGCTGCGTTTTCGCGAACAGGTCATCACCAAAGCGGTGAACGCTTGGTGCAGACGCCACGCGTCGGAAGCGACCGACGTTCCGGCAGTGCTTCCGGTTGCTTGTTCCGGCCTACAGGAGTATGAATCATCCGGGGTCCACGGACCCCGTGGCCGATTCAGCTACTTTCGCCGTGCTTCGGTGTCTTCTTCGTTCCGCGTCGTCTCGCCACATACGGCAAGAGCAAGAATGGCGTACGCGGTGCCGGCATGGGTCAGGTAGTGCTTCTGATCTTTCCAAGGCGACCTCGTAAACCACCGCCCGCTGAGCCGCTGATGTGCCTTCAGCCACGCGATCCCATTTTGAATTCTCAGTTCGTCGGCTGGAACGCCTGCTCGGCGGAGAACGTAGACGGCGAAGCCGGTTCCATAGCCGTCGCTGGACTCCATGTCTTGCGGCTTACCGTCAGATCGCTGCCAGTTTCCCAGGGTCACCAAAGCCCAACCCCCGTCGGGTTTCTGTAGAGCGACCAGATCCTGAACAAGTTGCCCGCGTTCAGCCTCCGTCATGATTCCGCCTACGTGCAACGAGGCCAGCAGCAGCATCGCTCGCTGGTGCAGGTTGGCTGGCGGGTTGTTCTTGAAGTATTCGCGAATCTTGTCGAGGCCGGTTCTTGCCGCCGGTGTTTCAGCGTAGTGGTCAGGAGCCACGCCCACCCCAATGGCAGCCATCGTTACGCCGTAATGATCGTCGATCTCCGATGGTGGCTGGCCGTTCTTTATCCAGTCGAACCCCCCGTCTTCGCGCTGCATCGACCACATGCAGTCCAGCGCCTTGCGAGTCATCGGGTGTAGCTTCCCCGTTGTCAGTGCGTCATTCTGAGCCAACACCGACGCCACCATCACGGTTTCCGTCACGCGGTAGTTCACGTCTCGTGGATGATCCGCCAGGTATTCGAGTTTCGACCGGAGCACCTCGTGCGCCGGCGTCTTCCAGGACACCAGTGGGCGCGTGAACAAAAACGGGTAATCCGAATGACAGGCGAAGCACTTGCCGTCTTTCTGCCAGTTCAACGCGACGGCGTCGAGGAAGCGAACTGCGGTGTTCATGGAGAACTGGCGACGGATGGGCTCGTCGGGACGGTTCTCGCCGATGGGCGGCGAGTTTTCCAGGGGCAGCGGTTCCGCGGCCACAGAAGACGCAGTCAGCACGACCGCGATCACCAAGCCTGTCAGTTGGCAGTTCGTGAACGTCTCGATCTTCACCATCCTCATCGCCAAGAGTCCCCGCCCCCACATGTCAACGTGCCGTCTCCAACCGGTGATTCTAGTCCCGACAACCCTGGACGGTTAGTACGGGTAGTGCGCCATCGTCTTGCTGCCATGAATTCTGGACCAAGAATCAGCGTGCCGGTTGGAGTGTTGCGAGCCACTTTGCTATACTGCACGCGGTTGAGGATAACACAATTTCCGACGTAGCTGAACTCGCAAGAGTTCAGGGATTCACGGCAATTCCCTGAACTCTTGCGAGTTCAGCTACGTGTCACCGCCAACCGCGTGCGGTATCGCCCCGCCCATCCGCACCTGATCCTGGAGGAATGAGCATGAACCGGATATCCCGCCGCAGTTTTCTCCAACGCTCCGCCGCTGCTTCCGCCGCCTGGGCCGGAATCAGCCTGGGATCGCTCCCGTGGTCGCGAGCGGCTGGTGCCAACGACGACATTCGCTTGGCGGTGGTCGGCGTCGGCTCGCGGACCAAGATCGGCGGCATGGGCCGCAACGAAATTCGCAGTTTTCGCCAGGTCCCCGGCGTGCGCATCGTGGCCCTGTGCGACGTGGACAACGCTAACCTCGGCCCGGAGGTGGAGAGTTTCCAGAAGCGGAACGAGAAGGTGGCCGCCTACACCGACGTACGCCGACTCTTGGAGAGCCAAGAGATCGACGCCGTCGTGGTCACCACGCCCAATCACTGGCACGCGCTGGTGACGATCTGGGCCTGCCAGGCTGGCAAGGATGTGTACGTCCAGAAACCCGCCTCCTACAACCTCTTCGAAGGCCGGCAGATGGTCGAGGCAACCCACAAGTACCAACGCATCGTGCAGTGCCCCAACGGATCGCGTATTCCAAACGGCCATGCGGAAGCGCTGGAGTATGTCCGTCAGGGAAACCTCGGCAAGGTCGTGATGGTTCGCCACGTGCATTTCTCACCGCGCTGCAGCATCGGCAAGGTGAGCGGCCCGCAGCCGATCCCCTCCACGCTCGACTACAATCTCTGGTCCGGTCCGGCCCCGATCGCCCCGCTGGCGCGCGAGAATCTGCACTACGACTGGCACTGGCAATGGCCCTACGGCAACGGCGAGCTGGGGAACTGGGGGATTCATCACCTGGACGGTTGCCGTATGTTCGTTGGCGGCGGGCTTCCGCGGCACGTCATCAGCATTGGCGGGCGGTTTGGCTACCACGATGACGGTCAGACGCCGAACACCCTGATCGTGTATTTCGATTACGAGCCAGCACCGGTCTTGTCCGAGTTCCGGGCCTTGCCCAAGGACAAGTCCTTCCTGGCCAACGCCGTCGCAGGAAAAGATTCCTGGGGCGCCAATGCGATGGATTCGTATCAGGGAATCCCGGTCGGCAAGGTCATTCACTGCGAACACGGACACGTGGTCAGCACGATCAGCAGCCACACGGCCTTCGATGCCAGCGGCAAGGAACTCCAGAAGTTTCAGCCGACTACGCCCGATCTGAACCGCAACTTCATCGAAGCCGTACGCAGCCGCCGCGCGAGTGACTTGGTGAGCGACATGCTGCAAGGACACCTTTCGGCCGCGCTGGTCCATCTGGGCAACATCTCGCACCGCGTGGGCCAGACGCTGCCGGACGGCCAGATCCGGGAACGCATCGCCGGCAATCAGGAGCTGTCCGCCGCCTATCAGCGGTTCCAGGCACATCTGTTGGCCAACGGAGTGGACCTCGACAAGACGCCTGCTACCCTAGGGGCGATGCTCACTTTCGATCCAGACACCGAGCGTTTCGTCGGCGAGTTCAGCCAACAGGCGAACCCGTTCGTCTCCCGGGAGTATCGTGCTCCGTTTGTGGTGCCGGAAAAGGTATGATCACAGGAGAAGGTTATGACTACTGACAATCGGACAATTTCGCGCAGACATTTTCTGACCAGCAGTATCGGAGCCGCTGTGGGCGTTTGCTCACTGGGCGGACTGCGACCATCGCCGCTACAGGCGGCCGAGTCGTCGGCCAAGTCGAAAATGCGGTTCGGCTTGGCGACGTACACGTGGGGCAAGGACTGGGACGTCCCCACGCTGATTGCCAACTGCGCCCAGGCCGGCGTGTACGGCGTGGAACTGCGCACCAGTTCGAAGTACGCGCACGGTGTCGAACTGACGCTCCCCGCCGCGCAGCGGGCCGAGGTCAAGCAGCGGTTCGCCGACAGTCCGGTTCGCGTCGTGAGCTTGGCCTGTAGCGAGCGGTTCGATTGGCCCGAACCCGACCAACTGCGGGCGGCCCTGGAAACGGCCAAAGCACATTTGCAACTGAGCCGCGACGTGGGCTGTGACGTCCTGCGGGTGTTCCCCAACCAATTCCATCCCAATGTCCCGCACGACAAGACGATCGAGCAGATTGCCAAGGCGGTCGACGAGTTGGGCGTCTGCGCCGCTGGTTTGGGCCAGGAAGTTTCGCTCGAAGCCCACGGGCCCGCTGGAGAGTTGCCCACGCTGCGGGCCATCATGGATCGCGTGACCCAGCGTAGCGTGCGGGTGCGACTGAATTGCGACGCCCGAGATACACAGGGCGAGGGGTTCGTCGCGAATTTCAACCTGGTCAAGACTTTCCTTTCTCGGATCATCCACCTTCACGACCTGGGCGATCCCAAATACCCCTATCAACTCATGGTCGATCTGCTGGTACAAGCGAAATGGGAGGGCTGGGCGTTGGCGGAGAGAGACAACACGGTTCCCGATCGCGTTCTCGCCTTGACCGAGCAACGCCATGCCTGGGAGGCCATGCTTGAGAAGGCCGCTTGACCAGACAGAGACGCCACTACCACGAGGCGGCGGTCGGGCCAGCGATCTCAGCGTCCATCGCCAAGGGGTTGCTGGTAACTCCGCGGCCAGCGTGGCGGTGACACGTAGCTGAACTCTTACGAGTTCAGCTACGTCGGAAATTGTGCCCTCCTCAACCGCGTGCGGTATCAAGAGGCAGCATCGCGGGCGGCATCGAGACTTTGGACGCAGACGCTGTGGCCGAATCGTGTGACGAATCGAGTGCTGAGCGAGATCTACGAGTTGCTGCGTCAGTTGCCGAGCTTACACGTTTTCGCCTATCGCGAGCACCGCTCGGCGCACACCGCCTCGCGAGTGTGTGTGCGAAGAATCCTGGCAGCGTGTTCGTAGCATCGCTCACAAAATAACTCCCCCGCCCCGGTACTCCGGGGAGAGGGCTGGGGTGAGGGGCCGAGAGGCAAAGGGGGAACTTATTTCGTGAGCGTTGCTAGCCGCATTCTGGCAAATGCGGCTACCTGCCAGAAACCGCGGCCACACCGCCTCGCGAACGGGGCTTGACAAAGACGTCTGTCCAGACAACCATGCGCGGAATGCGGAAACGCCATCCCTGCCAGTAGTTGCCCACCTCTTCCCAAGAATGCCCACCAAGCCCCGTCGCTACCCCATGAAACAGTCCCTCCTATTTCTGTCAATCATCGTGTCTGCCGGTTCCCTGTTCGCGCGCGAGCCGGTCTGGGTTTTCAACAACGGACCGGACGCGAAGTTGATTTCGCTCGGGGAAGGACAGCTCCACTACGAAGTCGGGTTGACGAAGTTGATTCCCACCGGAACCGACCTCACCCTGACAGTTCCGATGGGCGCGGACGACGCGTTCCCCGCCGACGAGCGACCGTTCTTCGCCGTTCGGTACAAGTACAAGACGACGATCACGCAGGCAGGCCTGTTCTTTACGACCGATACGTTGACAGTTCTTTCGGACAAGAGTTACTCCTCGTTCTCCGTCGTCGGGGACAATACCTGGCGGACTGCGATTGTCGACATGCGCAAATTCGAGCATAAGAACTGGACGGGAACCATTACTTCGTTCCGGTTCGACCCGACCAATCCGAGCGATACGGATTCCAGCTATCAAGTCTCTCGCCTCGGGTTCTTCCCGTCGGAGGCGGAGGCGCAACGTTTTCTCGCTGCCGCCGTGGACGCCCCCGACTATTCGGAGCCGACGTACTTCATGGCGCCGCTCGAGCGGGTTCTGGTTCCCGGCGGCTGTCTGTCCGATGGGTTCGATCGGGCCGACTTCACGCTCCGGTCGACGACCATCGACAATCCGTCCGAAACGACCGTCGTCCGGTTCCATCCAAAAGACGGAACGGGCGCTGAGTCCGTGGTTCCCGTCTGCCAGACGAACCGCTGCCGATTTACCCGCTTCGTCGCGAAGCAGCCGGGGAAGTACCGCTTGGTGAATGAGGACGCTCCGTTGGACGACATTTCCCGCCTGGCGACGAAAACCCAGCTGGCGATTCGCTTCGTCGTTGCGCGGCAATTGCTCGACGGAGTGAAGGACCGGGAGTTCCGCCCCAACGATCCGCTTTCGGACCCCGACTGGAACCAGGCGGTCAAATCACTGGGCGAGTACGACATCAATCTGAAAACCGAAGCCATGCCGGCGACCCGCGCCGCAGCCGCCGTCGTGCTGAAAACGGCCATTCAAACCGCGTTGGGAACGACAATCGAATCTCCCTATACAAACGAGTACCTGACCCGCGACCGGATTCGAATCGGAGCGTGGGTCAGTCCGCGTCAGGAGGCGGTCGGAAAGGATTTTATCGAAACGTACAGTTCCGGCGGATTCGACTGGATCATCGCCCACGGCGCACTGGCCGGTTCCGACCACCGGGAAATGCTGCTCAGGGACTGCGACAGGTACGGCGTCGAACTGATTCTTGGCGACGACGCGTACAAGAACCCCGCCGTGGCGACCGCGGAATACTTCGACCATCCGTGTTTCGCCGGAACCTACGTTACCGACGAGCCGGGAACGGAGCAGTACGACAAGCTCGCCGAGATCTGCAATACGTACTACAAAGAAACCGGTGGCAAGCTGCCGTACATCAACCTGCTTCCCATGTACGCCAACGCGGCGCAGTTGAAACACGGGGCCTCCGCCGCCGCGATTGAATACTACGACTCCGATCCCGACCTGTTCAAGAAGTACTGCGATGCGTTTTGCGAGAAGTTCGACCCACCGTATATCTGCACCGATATTTACCCGCTCAATTGGGTCAAGGGCAAGCGAGCTACGTACAAGGACTATTGCGAATCGATCAATCTCATCGCAGCGTCCGCCCGGGAGCATGACAAGGACTTCTGGTGCTGCATCCAGACGTTCGCCTGGGTCCCCAGCAAACGGACCCCGACGGAATCGGAGTTCCGCTGGCAGTCGTACTGCCTGCTGTCGTTTGGCTGCAAGGGCCTGCTCTGCTGGACGTACGCGGGGGACAGTCCGGAATGTCCGTCGCTGATCACGGTCGACGGGAAGCGAACCAACGCCTGGTACGACGCCGCGACGGTCTTCAAGGAGATTCGTAAAGTCTCCGATGCCTTCGTCCGGTATAAGAGCATCGGCTCGCTCGCCCACCACTGCACGGACGATACGCCGTACCTGAAATTCAGCAACCCGGTCCGGACATTCTCGACGATTCAGCGGATTCAATGTGACGACCCGCTGCTGGTCGGATGTTTTGCGAAAGAAGACGGCCCCACAACCGCGTTCACGATCGTCAACATGAGCGAGTTAGAAGCGATCAAGACGGCGCACATCAAGCTGAAGCTTGTAGGCTCGACGGTCGTTGCTTGGCCTCGCGGGGAACGCGCCGTATTGATCCCCGACGCCGATGGATTCTATCATCTCACGCTCCCGTCGGGCGAGGGAGTCTTCGTGGAAGTCGAGTAAGTATCGTTCGAGAAACAACTGTCAGCGTGTCACCTTTGGCTCCGCGAAAGGGCGTTCTTTCGCGGAGCGAAAGACGCTTGCGCTTGCGGGATGGCCAGGCCTTGCAGAATCACGTCTTGACGCGGGCAAGCATCCGTCGCAGCGGCTAAAGAATGAGATCTTACGGTTTCGCAGTGCCGGGCCCCAGACAGGGCTCAGACGTACAGAATTCAAAATTGGCGGACAAACCACGCTGACTTGGCAAAGTCGTCAAACCGCCAATTTTGAATTCTGTACGTCTGAGCCCGCGCGGCAAGCCCCGTCCAGGCGACAACGTTAAACCTCACTCCGAGCGGTGGACACGCCCAGTCTGGCGGGCTCTGCTCGCTGGCAACCTGGATTTGTTCTCTAACACGCATTCAAGATTTCCATTAGACCACCACGCCCGTGGCCGGTCGGAGCGTACCGTGATCCAGCATCGCTCGTACCTGATCCACCGGCACTGCCTCGCCCCAATCGGCCAATTGCACGATCGGCCAAATTTTGTGTCGCTCGTCAGGCGGACGCTGGTGGGGACACCACCAGGCATTGGGTTCCCGTGGCGGCACAGAGGAACTCCGACGGCCAATCAGTCAGTCGTCCTGACCTGGCCACCATGTGTCGGCTTGCGTGCCATCAGCTCCTCGATGATTTCGGCCATCTGTTCGGCCGAGGGCTTGGGCGTCACCAGGTGGTGGTGCGGATTATCTACCTTTCCATTCCAGACGATGTTCCCGTCCGCCAGACGCTCCACCCGTCCAGACGATTCGACGTGGAACAGAGCCGGCCGAGCAACGAACAGCACAGCAACCTGATCCCAACTGGACCGGCCCTCCGTGATCGCCGTCCCGTCTCCCCACAGCCGATAGGCTTCGCGAACCGGGTTCGACTCCGGCGTTTTGGGGAGCAACCTGTGGCCCGTCTTGATCTGTTGGCCGCTGGGCGAGATGTAGAACGGGAGGGGCCATCGGTCCAACAGCTCCTGGCAGTACGCCGACATCCCCATCGCTTGGAAGTTCCAGCCTCCCATCCCCATCGCCACCCAACGTTCCACCTTGGCCCGTACCAAGGCTTCTCCCCGCGGATCACGCAGCAAGTGAACCAGTCCGTGCGGGTGCCCAACCGTGCAGATCGTTACGCGATGATCCGGCTGAGATTCGAGGATGGATCGGTAGACGGCGACGAGGTCCGGGGCTCGATCGACGACTTTATGTCCAAAGCACTTGGTGTCGGTAGCGATTCGCTTGGTGTAAGAATCCCTGGGGTCGCCCACGTCGGTTCCCTGATACTGCCCCAACGCAAGGTCTCCCCGACCGTAGTACGTATTGATCGCGTCGCAAGTCCCGACCCCGTAGTGGTTCTTCCCACTGCTGAAAATGACACCCAAGATGCGGACCTCGCCCGCATCGGCCAGTGCGTGCAAGACCGCCAGCGCCCCAGCATCGTCGCAGTCCGAACCCATGTCCGTGTCGAAGATCACGGCCGGTGTCTGGCGGGGGGCGGAAGACGACTCCTCGGCGCTGGCACCGCCGCTCAACAAAATGAACACCATAGTGGCGGCGCCACCGATGCGGTATAGGTGCATAGTCATACTCTCCCGCCGAATAAGTGCCACTCAAGACATCGGCCGCCAGGGAAGGGCGAGGTTTCTTCGAGAGCCAGCCCGTCTTGGCCCGTCCACGACACTCGCATGATACCCGAAAACGATTCACAAATGCACGAGGGATCGCGATCGCGCGCTTCAGCACGCGACCGATCAACACTAACCCTTCCACGATGCTGCCCAATTCGGTGGCCGCGGCGTTTTGGATCGCGCCCGAGAAATTGCGGGGTTGGCACAATC
>JAPLNJ010001207.1 GCA_026692885.1 Planctomycetota bacterium
CTAGCGTCTCGATGTCTTCTCGGCTGGTGTAGTGGGCGCCAATCTGGGACCGCTTCGCCGGGTCGAGGGTACGCTCAAACAACGTGCCGAAAATGGACGGCTCTACCGCGCTCCAATCAAAATCAGCTAATGTGCTAAGCGTTACGATTTCGTGCTCCGTGACTGCAATCACCGCTGCGTCCGCGAACAGCCCCCCATCGAAATACAGGATTTCGTCGGCACCGAAAGTGCCACCGTTGGACATGGCCTCGAACAGGTTTGCCAGCATCTTGGTCAACCGCGAGGGGTCTTTCTTCGATCCGCTCAATAGGCGGGAAAAGATTTTGCCTGGCAATAGGTCGATGTCTTCCGCGAACATGCAGAACATCAGCTTCATCAGGAAATGTGCGGCGTCCGGAGCTGGGATGCCTCGCACGCGAATACCGTCTGCCAGTTGCCCAAACAGTTCGGCGGCTTGTTCCGTAATACCTCGGCTAGTTTGCCCTGGGCGTAGCGAGTCCGGGTCGGTGAATACCTTGCGTAGCACGTCCAGGTTTTCGGGTTGGGCCAGCCCCTGCAGATCGAAGGCATGGACCTTCTTGACCGTACTCGTAAAGTTGGTGTGGATTTCGAACCGGTCCAAGTCACAGACGACCAACAGCGGCGGGTTTTCCAGGGATTCGCGATACAACAGCAACTGTTCGTAAGCCGTCTTTAGATTCTTCTTTTTGCCTTTGTACTCCCAGCCGAAGTGGCCTTTCATCCAGACGTCCGCCCAGCCGTCGCCACCATCAGTCTTCTTGGCACCCCGCTCAAACGTGTACCACTCGCCTTGTGGGTCGACGTCCGCCGGCTTGGGCTGCTGGAGTAAATCGCAGATGTCCAGGAAGTGCTGTTGGCACGCGCTGCGCTCCGACAGCGTTACGCCTTTCCACTTGGTCACAAATTGTTGTACGTTCATGCTGCCAAGTTACCACGCTGGCGATCAGGGTGGCAAGCCTACCCATACTGGATGACTTCCCGGTACAGTTCCTCGAACGTCCACAGCCTGTTCGTGACATGGGCCATCATCGCCGCCGTGGGGCGCAGCTTGCCGGGCCGTCCGCTGTCATCCGGGTAACGCGTACGCCACACGAAGTTGTAGCAGGCCGCGAAAATCGCCACGGCGGCCGACAAGTAGTCAAACTTCTTGGAGAACGCATTCGTCAGCCGGGCGAACCGCTTGATGAACGTCCGGATGGTGCCGTTGTTCCGCTCGACATGGCTCGTGCAGATCGAACGCGGGTTGATGTCGCCCTTGATCACCCGGCGATCCGTCCCCACTATTTCTGACGGCGCGTACCCGCCGTTCATGTCGGCGTTGCGGAAGGACTTGATCAGCACCCCGTAGTCCGCGTAGGGGCCGAACGCCAAATCCACCGCCTCGGGGTAGCCCGCGAAGCCGTCCGTCGAAATCTGCGTGATGGTGCGGTAGCCGCCCGGCAGGTAGGCGTGCTGGTCGGATTCGTGCGGGGTCGGCCACGTCAGGCGGGATGCCAGGTCGGTCATAAACCGCCTGGCCATGTCCGCCGACCGCTTGCCGAGTGCGTAGGTGGCCAGCAGCTTTGTGTCGGCGTCGATCGCCGTCCACAAATACACGTCGCCGATGTCTGATCGTTCCGCCTTCTCGTCCACCGTCAGCCGGGCCTGCTTCTTGCCGACATACGTCCAAATCTCGTCACATTCCAGATGGCTCAGGTCCAGATTCCGCAACCGATCATCCAGAAGATTCCGGCAGGCTTCCCCGAACGCCAAGACGGTTCGCCCGATGGTGGCCCCGTGCACTCCCGTCAGCCGCGCCACAGACCGCAGCGAGTTGCCTTCACACAGCAGTTTGAGCACCAAAACCCGCCGCTCCGGCTTCAACACGTTAGACATCGCGATTCCCCTGACTACTTCCTGCGAACTGACGGATAAATAGCCACACGGACTATATCCGTTATTCGCTGGGAGTAACCAAAGAATCTGCAGAACACATCCGTTTGTACGCCAGTCCACCGATTGCAGGCAGTATCGCGGAGATATAAGTTGGCGGGCCGAGTTAAATTCAAGCGGTGATTCAACGATGGGAGAGGACTGCTATGGCACGATGGTTCTTTAGCGCCCAGGAGCATCCGAGCTACGGTGTCGACCTGGACGAGGTGGCAGCATTCGTTTTTATCGAGGCGGACGAAGATTCAGATGCCTCGATGGACATCACGCTCAAAAGCGGAAAGCAGCTTGTCGTTCGTTGCGAATTTGAGCGGCTTGTCAGTGCCATGATGACGCTGGAACAGAAGGGGTCTTGAGGCTGCGGCAATTTCGGTTCCGCGACAGCTCTACGGACTGTAGATGACATCCCCAAGGCAGGTTAGAAAGCGGCGGGGTGGGATCGACACCCAGTGTGATCCGGGAGACGGCGAACCCAGTTGGACAACTGCCGTTCGCTTGCGTCAAAATGTCCGCCGCTTGTTTCATGGCCGATGCGATACCGAAATTATCCACTGCGTTCAAGTCGTCGATTATCTGCGCGTCCATGCTATGCCTGTAACGCCACCACGCACCGCCGCGCGGTAGCAGTGTGGTGTCAGTCCGTGGCGGCCAGGAGTGTGTTCCACCGGCTAAAATTGGCTCGGCCTCTAATCTACTGCCATAAATCAGCCACTAACGCAAGGGGGGGGCGAGTGATTGCGACGCGTATCGTGGAGATATAGACTCTCGGCGACATTGACGACTTCACTACAAATCAAGGAGCCGACACATGGCAGAAAGCAATATCGAGTTTCCGACGTTCGGAGAGCGATGGGACGCAGATAGAAAGTCCCTGGTGTTTATTGCTGCATTTGATGGGCGGCGGGTTGCGTTCGTCGTGGACTTCAGTACGTTCATGGGGATATTCGGCGAGTCCCTGGGGTGGACTAAGCCCGGCATGACAGGCTGCATGGAGGCGTGCTTAACGGCGTTTCAGAAGCACAAGCAGGCATTCCACGAGGCCGCTGAGCAGTGCATCGAAGACGACATTGACCCAAAGGTGGACGAGGTCATCTTGACTGCGATTGCCGTCTAAGGAATGCCGGACGGCTGGCATCTGTCTGCCGCAACAAACCGTCAACCACTGGGATGTATCCAGCTCGCGGAACTGCCGGTAAGCTCGGATGGTGAATCAATCGCCATCCGTCCTGTGTTTCAGGACCCTCGTCTTCGAGCATAGCGCCCTGTGGCAGACAGGCGATGAATTGCTCCTGAACAAACGCATGCCTTGCTCCACCTGGTCGCATCATTTCTTCAACCCACGCCTGACCCTCAAGCAGCGGCAGCCGATCCGTGTCGTGAATGGATACAGAAGTCGCCGTAGTCGTCGCGTCCATGTGTGCTCTCGCGTCACGGCCGATCCATCCGGCCGCTCGGTTTCCTGTCAGGGATGGCCCTGAGTAAGCAGGCTTTTACTGGTCGGGGCCGGGTGGGGTAAGCGTCCACCGGTTGACCGGCCCTTGTGTCTTGGCTACCGTCCGTGCTTCGAGGTTGTCACCGTCCACCATAGGAACCCCACCATGTCCAACCTATGCCCACACTGCGAACAGCCAGTTGACGAACTACATTTCACGCCGCTAGACGCCAGCGATCCGGAAGACGCGAGCGACGAGGCCCTCAGTCTTCAGGCCGTGACGTATGCGTGTCCGCATTGTCACAAGATTTTGGGCTGCCAGGTCGATCCGATGGCCCTGAAACAAGACATTGTGAACGCCCTGTCCGCCGAAATGCAGCGACTGTTTCGCAGTTAGCCGGTGTGCGCATGTCCAACATGGCAGGCATCGCAACCAGTTTTCTTCCCATCGTGAGAACTGGCTGCGGAGGGTTACAGGCTCCGCACAAAATATCGCCGCAGTTTTTCATTTCACTATCCTTTGGCATGCGATTCTCGTAGCGTGTCTGAAAATAACTAGCTTGTGACCTACCGTGTCACTGAAATGAGCGCACTACCGGAAGACCGTAATCGGAACGTTGCGCAAGACTCTAGCAGCAAACGGTTTCTTACGGTGGGAGTGGCAAGAATGAGGTTTAATGTTGTCGCCTGGACGGGGCTTGCCGCGAGGGCTCAGACGTACAGAATTCAAAATTGGCGGTTTGGCGACTTTGCCAAATCAGAGTCGTTTGTCCGCCAATTTTGAATTCTGTACGTCTGAGCCCTGCCTGGGGGGCCCGGCACTGCGGAACCGTAAAATCTCATTCTTTACGCGCCAGGACCAAAAGACTCAACCGCCGATCCTAAGGCGACCCGTTCGCCGTAGACTCCACCAGAAACACGGTCAGCGAGCGTGCCCCGTGAGCGCCGATCACCAACGCCTGTTCAATGTCCGCGGTCTTGGAGGGACCGCACAGGAATAGGCCCAATCCCGGTTCGGCGAACGACAGCCTGTCGTACGCTTGGTGCATGTTGCTGACCAGCTGATCGGCGGGAAGCACCAGAATCAAGTGCTGGCACAGGAAATACAGCACACGATGCTTGGTAGCCCGGTCGGTCAGCCAAACCGCGGCGTTTTCCGCGACGCCGAATTCGCCGGGGGCGAGGAATAGATCGACGTCCCGCAAGTCATGCGGGTCGCTGATCGCTTCCAAATCGACGTTCGCCCTGGGCACGCCAGGCACCAGCGAACAGATCTTTTTCGCGTCCGTGTAGGCGGGCAACTTCTGCAACTCCACGAGCAGTCCCGCCATGTCGTGGACCACGTAACTCTGGCCGCCTACGGATTCCAGGACACTGGCGAATTGTGCGCCTCGGTCCGAATATTGAATCCACGGCTGCTGCAGATCGGGTAATTCCACCGGCGGCAGACGCGTGCTGCGCAGCGCCCCCAGGATGGCTGCTCTACTTGTGTTGGTCATGTTGCTCCCGATACAGTTCGCGGAAACTTCGCTTGGGGAAGGGCGGTAATTCGCGCTGCTTGCCCCAATCATTCAGGCGATGATACAACATCCACCGCGGCATCTTCGGCAGGAAGAAGCGTGCCATTTTGCCCGCTAGATTGTAGATCCACGTGTTGCGCAACACCACGCTGCCAAGTTTCATGGCCAGGCGTTTCTGCCAGGGCAGCAGGCGCCGCCGCACGATCTCGCCACGCCACGCCAGTAACTGATCGGCCAAGGGAATCTTGACCGGACAGACGTCCGAACACGAACCGCACAGGCTGCAGGCGTACGGCAAGCTGTAGTGCTGCGGGGCGTCTCGCAGCGGTCCCAACACGGAGCCAATCGGGCCGGGAATCGTGGCGTGGTAGCTGTACCCGCCGCTCCGCCGATACACCGGGCAGGTGTTCAGGCAGGCCCCGCAGCGGATGCAGTGCAGTGCGTGATGGAAGGTTTCGTCCGCGTGAATCCGGCTGCGGCCGTTGTCCACCAGCACGATGTGCAACTCGCCGCCGCGGATCGGTCCGTGGAAGTGCGAGGTGTAGGTCGTGATCGGCTGGCCAGTGGCCGAACGGGCCAGCAGACGCAGGAAGACGCCCAGATCCTTGGCGCGAGGAATCAGTTTCTCGATCCCCATGCAGGCGATGTGCAACTTAGGCAGTGACACGCCCAAGTCGGCGTTGCCTTCGTTCGTACAGACGACCACCCCGCCGGTTTCCGCCACGCCGAAGTTCACCCCGCTGAGGCCGGCGTCGGCGCCCAGGAATTTTTCCCGCAGGTGCTGCCGCGCCGCCTCGGTCAGATACTTCGGATCGGTGGCCCCGGCCGTGGTGCCCAGCCGCTCATGAAACAACACGCCGACCTCTTCTTTCTTGAGGTGAATCGCCGGCAAGACGATGTGGCTCGGCGGTTCGTGCCGGAACTGGACGATGCGTTCCCCCAGGTCCGTGTCCACCACCTCGATCCCGTGCTCCTCGAGGCACGGATTCAGGTGGCACTCCTCGGTCAGCATGGACTTGCTTTTCACAACGTGCTTGGCCCCGTGCCGCTGCAGGATGTCCAGCACGATCTGGTTGTGCTCGGCCCCATCGCGGGCCCAGTGCACCTGGGCGCCGAGTCGCGTCGCCTGACGCTCGAATTCTTCCAAGTACTCAGGCAACCGCGTCATGGTGTGGGCTTTGATTTGCGACGCAGTTTCGCGCAGCAGTTCCCATTCGGGCACCGTCCGGGCCGCCTTGTCGCGTTTGGCGCGGACGAACCACAACGCCTGGTCGTGCCATTGCGTGCGTTCGGCGTTGGCGATGAACTCGGCAGCAGAAACGGGATGGCTGGTCATGATTTGGTTTCTTCCATAACGGATTAGGCCAGGCTCGAAGCGGTGCCGTTCAGGGCCAGCGTCCGCGCTGGTCCAGATTAGCGGGGACGCTTTCTCTAGGGAGCCAAGGGCCGGCCGGCGAAAATCTCCGCCACGTGCATCACACGCAGCGGATTCTTTATGCGGCGGATCAAACCTTGCAGATGCATCAAGCAAGACATGTCGGCGGCCGTGATCACTTCCGTCCCGGCCTGCTCGTGATCGCGCAGCCGATCCAGGCCCATCCGGGCGGAGACGGCCTCTTCGTTGACGGAGAACGTGCCGCCAAAGCCGCAGCACTCGTCCGGCCGTTTCAACTCCGTTAGCTGAATGTCCTGCATCGAGGCCAGCAGTCGCCGGACCTTGTTGTAAGACGGCACGACCATTTCAGTGCAGGAGCCGAGTCGCAGCCCGCGCAGTCCGTGGCAACTGTTGTGCAGCCCGACCTTGTGCGGGAACTGCCCCTCAATCTTGTCCACGTGCAAGACGTCCGTCAGGAACTCGCACAGTTCATACGTCTTGTGCTTCAGCTCCTCGAAGCCGGGTTGACCCGCCAGGTACTGATCGTAGTGGTGGCGGACCATGGCGACGCAACTGCCGGACGGACAGACGACGTAAGGATAGTCCTTGAAGATCGCGTAGAACTTGAGTGCCAGTGGCCGCGTATCGTCACAGCAACCGGTGTTGGCCATCGGCTGGCCGCAGCAGGTCTGCTCCGTCGGGAAATCGATCTCGACGCCGTGTTTCTCCAGGACTTCCACCGTAGCGAACGCGACGTCGGGATACACCTGATCGATGTAACAGGGCACGAACAAACCGACCCGCATGTTACTCTCCCTTTGCACCGTCGAACAGACTGAGAATCGGTCGCGGGCCTTGGGCGAGCGGCAGGAAATAACTTACCCAACTCAAGGTAGGATGGTCTTCCAAGACCGTCCATGTAGGATGGTCTTCCAAGACCGTCCATGTAGGATGGTCTTCCAAGACCGTCCATGTAGGATGGTCTTCCCAGACCGTCCCGATTGGCCCGCGAAGGCCGCCCTGCGGGTAAACTATTTCCTGTCGCTCGCCTTGCTCAGAACGTTGCGCACCCTAACCCGCAGCGTCAGCGAGGAAGAGCCGTGTTTCCTTGCAGACACGTCGGCTGATGACGATCTGCTGCTAGCGTCTTGCGCAACGTTCCGTTCAAGGACTCGGCCGCGTTGGGACCGACCAATAAAAAACCCCGGATCGGCATCAGATTACCAGCCCGGCGTGTGTTACTCAAGTCCTTACGCTGGTCGGGGACTGGGTGAGCGGCAAGGCGCTAGCCGCCGGTGGCGTTCGGAACCGGCGGCTAGCGCCTTGCCGCTCACGCATCGCGCCCCCAACTCGGGGCGAAAACCTGGGATCACGATCAGGGCGTTGTCCCGTGCTGTCATGTGCGCCCCTGCGGGGCAAGAAGCGAAACAGACTCTCGCCCTTGCCATCGTACTAATTTCCCATGTCAATCCCAACTTTGCCTCGCCCTAGCGTCGCCCTCCCAAGCCACGTTGAAATAGCAATCGGCAGCGATAGCCGATTCATGCCCTGCTGCATTGAAGGCGAGACGCACCCCAAGTCGCTTCAACGCTGCGGTCGCTGTCAACTCGTCGATCGCGCCCGCTGTAGTTGCTCCAACCCGGAGAGCGGGCTGTGGTGCAGCATCTGCGTCGTTCGCCAAGACAGAGTTCTGTTCCTGGCAGACCAGCGGCCCAATCAGAACCCAGGAGCGAAGGAATAGAAGTGGTATTTTCATACGGATCCTGCCACCCCTGTGCACGACTCAACTGAACGCAAATTGCGTCACTGGCGTGACATTGTGAAGGCCAGTAGCCTACTGAACTTCAAACATCGTCCCAGCATGCCGCGACGACGAACCTTCTGAGGAACGCAGCATGGCTTTGGACGACATGCGCATTGTGAACGTACAGGCCAAGGGCTCGAAGGTGCTCGATGACGGCGTCAATTTCCATCACGGAATCCCAGCACGGAGGGTTGGGACGACATGCCCGTTCGGACTTGGCCGATCCAACAGCAACTTGTTCAATTCTCCCGCCAGCCGGCGTCATTATCGGGCGAGTCCGGTGGCTAAACGCTCACCGATAGTGGATGGTAAACTAACGCGAAACCCGCGAGATGCCAAGGATTTACGACAAAGCCCATCAGATTGAGGCGCGCATTACTGGTGGCCATAATGCTGCGTGCTGGCCCCCCCGCATGTGCGCGGATGGTGGATGCGCGGCCGTTTCGGGCGCCAGACGCGATCGATCCATGCCCCAGATCCCGGTCCCACGCCAGTGGTGACTCGGCGTTACCTCCCGGCGTCGGCGTCAAAGTCGGGGAACGGGGCTGCACGACATCGCAGCGGTTGGTACGATACAGAGAAGGCCCTTGTTTGGAGGTTTCCATGACCTTGACCATCGACGTCGATCTTCCCACCGAACTCAACCGATTCCGCCTGCCCAAAGCCGTGGACGCCCGCTTGCAGACGCTGCTGGACCGTCAAGATTCTGGCCAGCCGCTGACCACGGACGAGCATGATGAGGCTGAAGGTCTGGTGAACTTGGCAGAATTCCTAACCCTGTTGCGGCTGCGCGCGGAGCGAATGACTCCATGAGCGACGTTTCCGCGGCTTTGCGCGACGAGGTCGCGCTGCGAGCCGGCGATCGGTGTGAGTACTGTGGGCTGTCGCAAGTTGGCCAGGAGGCCACGTTTCACATCGACCATGTCGTGCCGCGGGCGGCCAGAGGCCCGACGACGGCCGACAACCTAGCGTTGGCGTGCGTCTCGTGTTCGTTGCGGAAATCAGCACGACAGACGGCTCCCGATCCTGAATCTGGACGGGACGTGCCGTTGTTCAACCCGCGAACGCAGTTCTGGGCCGAGCATTTTTGCTGGGCGGGTGAGAGGATCGCACCGCTCAGCCCGACTGGCCGGGCCACGGTGGCTGCACTGGCGCTGAATCGGCCTCTGATTCTTGCCATCCGCCGGGAGGAAGCCGCTCGCGGTCGCCACCCGCCGGAATGACTCCGGCGCCGGACCAATATCTGGATAGGGTCCGGATTGTCGAGTCGCAGACGGCGGCCACAGGGATCGCCCGCAAGCCTCCCACTTTCTCGCTGCTGCAGTTTCCGGAGCATCCCTTCCAGAAGCGAATCCGGTGTCAGATCGGACGTCACGAATTCGCAGGTGTGAAACACGTACCCGCAGGAACGGCAGATCCGCCGGCGGGTCTTGCTGTCTTCGCCTGGTCGCGTCGCCAGGACGCGAAAGTTCTGACAGTGGCACTTTGGGCACTTCAAGCCCTTGCCCTTCACGCTAGCCCGGCTCGTCTCGGCTTGGACCATCGCCGCGTCCGGACGGGACCGGTAGCGAGCGGCCTTTTCCTCGGCCGACTCACGCCGGCGATCGCCGGCCAGGCTGTGGCCTTGACCATCGACCAGGCCGCCGTCCAGGCCATCGTCCGATTGTTCGTGTTCTGGACCCAGGTCATCATCCATCCAGACCCCCGTGGCAGTTACGACTGCAGTTGTCGTCTGACTCAAAGCTCACGGACACCGTATTCTTGAACATCACATGGCCCCTGGCACTGGTCGTGACGCGTACCTCGATCCGCCGCCCGGTTGCGGCCTCGCCGAATAATCGCCTGGCCGGCTTCTCGCCCTCTTGACGCCTGCCAACTTTTCGCGGTTCGCCACGGCGAAATCGGCGGCGGCCGTGGACAGGTACGCGCAGTCCAGCCAGTGGTTGGCGGACACGTAGACCCAGACCATCACCTTGCCGCGGTCCTTGACCATCTTTTCCTTGGGGATCTCCCCGCAGATCTGCGCGGAGTACATCGCCCGGTCCGGTCCCGATTCTTCGAACAGCGTGATTGACCCCGCCGGGATGTGCCCCTCGGCATCGGGCTTGACCGTGAAGCCTTCGTAGACGGCCGTTTTCCAGGTGTCCGAATTCACGTGGACGAGTTGCACGCCCTTGAATTCCGTCTTGCCCTGCTTGGGCCTGGCGATCCAGTAATCGTTGCCGATGTAGATCACGTTGGGGGACTTGTTGTTCGGCGCCCGGTACGGCGTGGTCCGCAACTGGCCTTCGCCGTGCCCCTTGGCCGGCCGCCACACTTCCGCCATAAACGGCAGGTCCCGGTTCGCCCACGCGCAGAACTTGTAGATGGGAACCTGACGAGGGGCGTAGCTGCTGTCGATCCACACCTGCGAAGGCGCCCAGCTCTTGCCGGTTTCGTCGAGCCATCCGGCGTCGAACTGCTTCTTCAGCGTCTGCAGTCCGCGGATGATCGCCTCGCGGGCCAACTGCGTAGCGTCCAGCTTCAACGTCGAATGGTCGAACACCTGCAGGCGATACGTGCCGTCCGGATCAAGGATGATCGCCTTGGCTTCCCAGTAGAGAATGCGGGCGTGCGTATCGACCCCCACCGTAACGCCAATGGTGCCGGCGGGGAGAATGCCGCGCTTTCGTGGGATGGCGGCCGATTCAACGTCGTCGGCGCCCAGCTCGATCAACGTCACGTCCTCGGACGCGAACGGGATGGCGTTCGTCCACTGGCAGATTTCGCGTTGATACCCCTCGGCCTTCTTGGTGTCCTTGTCGTGGGCCGCCCGCCATTCTTCGGCGCCGCAGTCGCCGGCGGACGTGAACGGGTTGTCGATGGGGCCCCAGCGGAATCCCAACGTGCGCGTTCTGGGGGCGGTCCCGACGATCTCGCCTTCTGGCGTGACTTCCTGGCCATCGTGGACGAGGACCACGCGTTTCCAGCCCCATTCGCGATCAGCTTGCGTCCAGGGATGATCACACGCCGGGCAATGCCAAGCCGCCTTCTCGCGGGCGTCTTCTTCGCTGGTTGCGTCTTGCCAGCCCTTTAAGTTCTCGCGCTCGGGGCAGACCCATGCCTTACAGTGTGGGCAGGGGCGCACGATTCGCGACTTGGTGCCGTGCGTGTATTCGGTCCAGATTTTCCCCTCTGGGATGCTGGCCGTGGCGTTGATCGTAACACTGCGAAATGCCGTCACTGCTAGCTGGTCCCGTCCGAGAAGCTCTCGACGTAAGTCGGTGAGAGCAGTCCCGCCAACTCCTAACACCGCGGCGCCTCACCGAGTTCTTCCGACTCGTCGGAGATGGGGCTCCGGGTTAGGCACAGGGCGGGAACACTCCCACCGACTTACGTCGGGAGCTTATCGGGGGCGATCTCAACATTGCTAGCATTTCGCAACCTTATGATCAAGGCCCGCCGTTGGCGTTGAATCTCTGCTGGGCCTTCCACAACCGACGTCCCGCAATTGTGCAACTTCAAGACTTACGCGTCATCAGCGATCTGGTCAACGCCGCCTACGGCCTGACGCCCGACGAGATCGCCCTGCTCTGGGCCACCACCCTGCCACGCATGCCGATCTCGAGACCTGCTTCTACGGCTTTGACGTTTGGCTGATCGGTCTCCCCTGCTCATGGTCCAGTGGTTTGAGCTGTCCTTCTTCCAAATCGTGTTGGCGCGTATAATCCAGAGCGTAGGAGCCCCCCGCCTATCCTGTGTCCGGGGAGCAAGAACATGGATTCCGTAGCCACCCTAGCGCCCGGTTTCGTGTCGGCTTTGGAAGAAGCTGTGGACGTACTGCGTTCCGTGGCGGAGTTCGAGTTGGCAGACGGCCTGCTGCAGCGCATGCGCGAGATCGGGGAGAACAAGGAGACTTGTTCTCCCGCAGAGCGTGAGGAGCACCGGCAATTGGCGGAGTTCTGGCGCAGGCAGACGCTTTGCAAGATTCGGGCGTTCAATGCCGTGAGAGCCTGACGATATGCCGACGAGCCTCCGAATTGGGCCTTACCGGTTCTTCTTCTACGCGGGCGACCGGAACGAACCGGTCCACACCCACGTACAGCGGGATGCCGCAGAGGCGAAGTTCTGGCTTGCTCCGGTGCGATTGGCCTGGAATCGGGGATTTTCTGCGGCGGAGTTGCGGGGAATCGAGAGCCTTGCCGAGGAGAACGAAGACCGCTTGCTGGAGATCTGGAATGAGTACTTTGATATTGGCGAGTAGCCCTACGGCCGTGGATGTGCAAATCAGCGACGACACATTGACCGTGACCTTGGCGGACGGCCGGCTCGTAAGTGTGCCGATTTCCTGGTATCCTCGGCTTTCGCACGCGCTGCCGCAGCACCGCAGCATCTGGGAGTTCATTGGCCGGGGACACGGTATCCACTGGCCGGAACTGGACGAGGACATCAGTGTGGAGAATCTGTTGTTTGGACAGCCATCCGGAGAGGGCGCCCGGTCGTTCTCACGATGGAGACAATGGTATCGGGAGAAGCTGACCGAACAAGACGCTGCACCGAATGGCAGCCCCGCTGATCAGATTGACCGGGGACCGCTAGCCTCTCGTCAATGAAGACGAAGTGGCGGATGTCGGCGTCGGACTGCGCCTTTAACCAGGCGATCAAGTACGACGGCGAATACGTGGGTGTACTTGTCCAAGAACAATTTAGTGGGGCGGAATTCGTTCCGCCTGAGCGGACTGAAGTCCGTCTCGCCGTGCGTGTTCAGCGAAACAGATAGATCTGGCCGCGGATTTTGATCACGAGTTCTTCGCCCGGTTGTTGGCGAGCCAGGACGGCATTCTCGGAAGCCGTGTTGGCGGCGGCCAGCTTGAAGTACTCCTCGCTGAACCGCTCGACGGTCTGGATTTTGTTCGCATCTTTCTTGAGGTCCACGTCCTTGACGTTCGCGGCAATCCACTGCTGGCCGCGTTTGTAGAGCGTTTGGCCGGCCACGATTTGCACGGACTGCGTGCTGACTTCTTCGTCCTTATCGATGTTCCGGTACCGGACGCCGGGGGCGGACGCAGCGGCCGGCGCGGCCTTTCCTGCGGGTGCTCCGCCTCGGCCCGCGGCCATGCCGTAGCCGGCGCCACCCATGGCGCCGCTGAGCGCGCGGCCACTAAAATTGCCGTCGCCGGTTGCGTCGCGGTAGAAGTCCGCAGACTCCATCGGCGCCAGTCTCGACTCCCTCAACATCTGCTTTTCGGCCCGTTGGGCGAAGGCGGCCCGGCCTTCACCCTCGCTCAGCCGGTCGACAGCGCTGGAGGCCTGCGCCAACCTGCGTTGCATCATCGGCGCCGCCTCCCGTATCGCCCCAGGAAGCCCACCGCCAGCCAGGGTCGGCGGCGGATTGTCGTCGGCCAGGAAGGATGTGTACGGCGTGAGAATCCCGTGCTTGGTGGACAGGTTCACCAACTCCTGGACCAACTCGTCGTTCTTGCCCTTCAGGTCCATCTCGTCGATGATTTCACCGATCCGCCGCACTGCCCACAGTTTCTCGACAAAGGCGTACGACTCGTCGCCACTCTTTTCGACCAACTTCGCCGGGAAGTCGAACTTCTGTTCTTCCTTGCCCAGTTTGCCGCGGACAAGCACCCGAGCGTCTCCGGGCTTTTTGTACCGCCCGACCAGAACCAACTGTTCGCCCTCGAACAAATCATTCACGTCCCGCGGATACACGCGATTGACGGCCGGCCCATCTTCCGGGCGTACGCCCTCCAGATCGAAATTCACCGCGACCTCGGTCAACACCGGGGCGCTGATCCGGCTGTATAGGCGACTGACGTGGACTTCCAAATTCTCGTCCGGCCGGGAGAACTCGCTCTGGCCGTAGTTGGTCCGCGACAAGCGGTCCAGCAACCGGCTGTTCACATCGTAGCCCACGCCGAGCGTGATCAGACGCGTGCGATGCTTGTTCAACTGCCGCACGTGATCGATGACCTTCGCCTCGTTGGTTTCGCCTGCGGTCGGCAAGCCATCGGTCAGGAAGATGATGAAGCTTGGCCGCGAGGCGTCCTGAATCATGTTCAACGCCGCCGTCATCGCTCCGTCGATGTTGGTGCTACCACCGGCGTAGATCCCTTCGACAAAGCCCAACGCCGCTTTGCGTGTCGGCTCGTCGTAACGCTGCAACTCCGGGCGGAACGACTCGACACTGCTGTCGTAGGCGATCACGTTGAACGTGTCGCCCTCGCGCAGATTGTTCAACACGAACTTCAAGGCTTCTTTGCACTGCTCGATCTTTTTACCGCTCATACTGCCCGAACGGTCGACCACGAAGATCGCGGTCTTGTTGGGCCGCTCGGCTGACTTGCCCTCCAACTGTGGGCTGGCCAACAGCAGGAAGAAGCCTTCCTGTTCTTTGTCCGGCCGGTAACTCAACACGCTCGCGCCGAGCTTGCCCGCCGCATTGTCGTAGAACAGACGAAAATCCCCCGCCGGTACCTGGTTCGTCACCTCGTACTTGACCACGGCGTGCCGGTCGTCCGGTCGCTTGACCTCGATCGAGTGCGTCGGACTGTAGACGCTCTTGATCTCGGCCGAGCTTTCGATCGAAGCTTCGATCGACACCTTCTCGACCGCCGTCGACGTATACTTGGCGGTCGACAGGGGGAACAGGAAATCGGTGACCTGCCGGTCCTTGCGGAGCAGTTGGTTGTACCGCATCGTCACCTTACGCTCGGCGCCGGGCGGTACGGGGAACACGCTGGTCTGGAACATGCCCATCCCGATCCATTCCAACAGGGCCGGATCCCGGTTGCGGCGCACGTAGCTTTCGTAGATTCCACGGGCTTCTTTGGCCGGCAGCAGTTTGCCCGGATACTCCTTGCCATCCACCATGAACGTCAGTTGGTCAATCGCGCCGTCGTAGGGCAGCGGAAAGACGAACGAGACTTCCATCGGACGGCTGCCCGTGTTTACGAACGACTGCGATACCTGGATGCGACCTACCTGATCCACAATGCGCGCCTGGACCGTCAGTTCCTTGATCTTGTAGGACATCGGCGGTTCGGGCGTCGGCACGGGCCGCGGCCAGATGACCGGACGGGGCAGTGGCATCGGATGGTGTGGATCGACGACAATCAACACGCCCTGTCCCGACACGCGTGCCGCCAACAGGAGCAATAGGGCTCCCACCCCGAACATCAGCTTGGTCTTCATAGTTCTGTTCCTTACCGAGAGGGTCCCGTGTGGAGGAGTCTGGGCCTTGATCGGAACGTCGTGCATCGTAAGCGTCTCAAACATCTAGACGAGAACCGCCAGCCAAACGTTTTTGGCCGCTCTCAACAATGTGACAAACTGGCGCAGCGCGTACAAGTCCCGCTGGTTTCTTACGTTCCGACTTGAGCGGCAAAATCGCCGCGAAATGATCGTCAAGAAAGGCTTGCCACGGGGTGCTGGCATCGTTATGCTAGCGACCCTCGCGGTGGGGAGCTGCGAGAAGAGTGAGACGCCCTTCAGAATCAGGCCACTGAAAACTTTTTGCCTGACCCGTTGACGGCTCCCAGCAAAAGTGTAAACTGCTCAACCATCACATATATTGTGCGTCTGAAACGGCGACATACAATATATAGTGGTCATTCTAAGGGATTGCTGCCTATCGGCGGCCCGTTGACTTTCCTTTTTTCCTCAGTTTTGTTTGGTCGAAACGGAAATCGGCCCGGCCGTTTTGGTGTACTTAGGTACACTTCAGGATGCTAGTTTTCCGCGTTCGACGGATCCCTCCAGCCAGCAGAAGGAGCTGAACATGGCCAGTGTTGCAGAACGTACCTCGCTCACCCCGTCGCTGTCCGAACAGGCGGATTCTCCCAAGCGTCGCAACGGCATGCGGATCGAGCCGCTTTTCTGTCCGACCGAGGTGGCCGACCCCTTGGAAACGGTGACCTGGGAAATCCGTTCGGCGGCGATCAAGGACGAGAGTGGTGGGGTGCTGTTCGAACAAACCGATTGTGAGATTCCGGCCCCTTGGAGCCCATTGGCGACCAACGTCGTGGTCAGCAAATATTTCTACGGGGAGGTTGGTACCAAGCAGCGCGAGCACAGTGTCCGGCAACTGATTCATCGTGTCACGCGGACAATTGCCGATTGGGGCACGGAAGACGGGTACTTCGCGTCGGCCAAGGATGGCGAGCAATTCTATCGCGAACTGACGTGGCTGTGCCTGCACCAGCACGGCTCGTTCAACTCGCCGGTTTGGTTCAACGTGGGTCTATACCACCAGTACGGCGTGACCGGGGCCAAGTGCAACTGGCACCACGACGTGAAAACGCGGCGGGTCGTCCAACCGGAGAACCCTTACGAGTTTCCGCAAGGCTCGGCGTGTTTCATTCAGAGCGTCGACGACAACATGGAAGCCATCATGCATTTGGCGACCAGCGAGGCCATGTTGTTCAAGTTCGGTTCCGGCACGGGCACCGATCTGTCCACCATCCGTTCCTGCCGCGAGAAACTTTCGGGCGGCGGGCGTCCGTCGGGCCCGCTCTCGTTCATGCGGGTGTACGACCAGATCGCGGCGGTAGTCAAATCCGGGGGCAAGACGCGACGGGCAGCCAAAATGCAGTCGCTCAAGGTCTGGCACCCGGACATCCAGGAATTCATCGAATGCAAGTGGAAGGAAGAGCAGAAAGCCCACACGCTAATCGAAAGCGGCAAGTACGAGGCCAATTTCAACGGCGAGGCTTACAGTTCGGTGCTCTTCCAGAATGCCAACTTGTCGGTGCGGGTCACCGACGAGTTCATGGAAACGGTGGAAAAAGGTGGTCGCTGGGCCACGCGGTGGGTCTCCAAGAACGGCCGTGGCGAACCGCCCGCTTATGATGCCCGGCATCTGCTGCGGCGGATGGCCGAGTGCGCTTGGCACTGCGGCGACCCCGGCGTCCAGTACGACACCACCATCAATCGCTGGCACACCTGCCCGAATTCGGGCCGCATCAATGCCAGCAACCCGTGCAGCGAGTACATGTTCCTGGACGACTCCGCCTGCAATCTGTCCAGCATCAACCTGATGCGATTTCGCAAGCCGGACGGCAGCTTCGACGTCGAGCGGTTTACAGCCGCCTGCCGCATTTTCTTCATTGCCCAGGAGATCCTCGTCGATCACGCCAGTTACCCGACCGAGCGCATTGCCGAGAACAGCCACCTGTTTCGACCCCTCGGTCTGGGCTTCTCGAACCTGGGCAGCCTGATCATGACCAGTGGGCTGCCCTACGACTCGGAGGCCGCTTTGGGGTTGTGCGGTTCGCTGACCGCTCTGCTGCATGGGACGGCCAATTTGACCAGCGCGGAAATGGCGGGCGTGGTGGGGCCGTTTGAGGCGTACGCCGAGAATCGCGAGCCGTTCCTCCGCGTCATGCGCATGCATCGCGATGCCGTCGAGGGCATCCATGATGCGGGCCCGCCGGACTTGAAGGAAGCGGCCCGCGACCTGTGGGACCAGGTCCTGGTATTGGGCCGCAAACAGGGCTTCCGGAATGCTCAGGCCACGGTCCTGGCCCCGACCGGGACCATCAGCTTCATGATGGACTGCGACACCACCGGAATCGAGCCGGATATCGCGTTGGTGAAGTACAAGCAGCTGGCGGGCGGCGGGATGCTGAAGCTCGTCAACAACACCGTACCGATGGCCTTGCGAGCCTTGGGTTACGACGAACCGCAGCTCGCCTCGATCACCAAGTACATTGACGAGCACGATACGGTCGAAGGCGCGACCGAGTTGAATGCGGAGCACTTGGCTGTTTTTGATTGTGCCTTTAAGCCCGCCAACGGCACTCGCAGCATTCCATGGAAAGCACACATCCGCATGATGGCGGCGGCTCAGCCGTTCCTGTCCGGAGCCATCTCCAAGACGGTCAACATGCCCAATGAAACGACCCCGGAGGACATCGCTGAGGCGTACATGTGGGGTTGGAAGATGGGCTTGAAGTCCCTGGCCATCTACCGTGACGGTTCGAAGCAGAGCCAGCCGCTGTCCACCAAGAACGAGAACGGCAAGGTGGCCGACAAGGACCAAGAGAAGCAGGTGCCGCGTCCGCGCCGCGAACGGTTGCCCGACACGCGGCAGTCGATCACGCACAAGTTCAGCGTGAGCGGCCACGAGGGCTATATCAACGTCGGGTTGTATCCCGACGGTCGGCCTGGTGAGTTGTTCATCACCATGGCCAAGGAGGGCAGCACCATCGGCGGCCTGATGGACTGTTTCGGCACGGCGATTTCCATGAGTCTGCAGTATGGCGTGCCGTTGGAAGTGTTGGTCAACAAGTTCTCCCACACGCGGTTCGAGCCGATGGGGCATACCACCAATCCCGACATTCGGATCGCCAAGAGTCTCGTGGACTACATCTTCCGCTGGCTGGGCATGACCTTCCTGACCGGCTACCGCGAGGCCAGCAACGGCCTGCCGCTGAAGCCCGCGTCCGAAAGTGGCGACGGCGAGGCGGCGACCCCCGCGGCGAAAGCCACAGCGACTCCCGCGGCGAAAGCCACCGGGGAAGCCACGTCCACCGGTTCCAGTGCGAAAAGTGGCGGCGGGAATGGTACGCTGGACCTGGAAGTCCTGGAACGAGCCGGCCTGTCGATGAAAGTCGACGGAAACGGACACCAGACGGGCCGTAGCGATCAGTTCGCCCGCTTCCAGAGTGACGCCCCTGCCTGTGACGGCTGTGGTGCCATCACCGTCCGCAACGGCAACTGCTACCTTTGCTACAATTGCGGCAATAGCATGGGGTGCTCGTAGGGGATGGGGGCTACTCAAGTAGGGTACATCAAGCGCAGCGCCGATGTACCAACGGTTCGGCGGTCCTGATAGCTCACGTTTCCAAGGCTCGGCCGGAACACACCTCCCTCGCCTCGATACCCCGGGGAGAGGGCTGGGGTGGCCCGCGCAAAACTGTATCCCAGAGAGTCCTTGCCATGGTGAGATCTGGTCTGGCTTTTGTTCCAGCTTGGCATGTTGGGTCCCCATCCGGGCTCGCCCCGGTGGAATTGGGTTTCGTACACTACGTCCGCAGATGCCAGCCGTGCTGTCTTCCGCCGCCTCCCGCCCGCCGCTTCCGGCGGCGGAAGAAGTGAGGCGGTTGCGGACCCGTGGCGTAGTCCAGAAACCTCGCTCCACCGGGGCAAGCCCGAATGGCACGAGGTTAAGCGTAACCTCCGATCCCCACTGGGCTTGCCCCAGTGGACAAGAGGTTTGAAAACCAAGGCCGCGTACTGCAACCACACCCCATCCCCTTCGCCGCATTCACCGCCGCCGCAGGCGGCGGTGAATGCGGCGAAGGGGAATAGAAGTAGGGGGGCCGCTGTTAGTGACTAAACCCTTTTTCCACTGGGGCAAGCCCAGTGGGGAAAGTGGCGGAATGACAACGACTTATGCTTAACCTCGTACCATTCGGGGCAAGCCCGGATGGGGGCGGAACGAAAACAGGACCATCCGTTTGACGCCCGACTCCCCAATTTTTGCGAGGCCCGGGGCTGGGGTGAGGGGCGGCATCGCAGATGCCGATTCTGCCAATGGACTCACCACAGCACGACTCTCGGCAGGAGATTTGCGGTGAATGCGGCAGCGCATTCGCCAAGTCTTCGGCGTCAATGAAAGGCTTATGCCGCGAGTGTGCCTACCGGCTTTACGGCAAGCCACCATGCCCGCATGAATTCCAAAACGGAACCTGCGTCTATTGCGGATGGGATGGTTCAACCACGCAATATGTCGAATCGCTGAGGCGTGGTGTGCGTGGGCCAAGCTGTGTGTCGCTCCGGCTATTTCGGCCTTATCCCAAGGTACATCGGCGCTGCGCTTGATGTACCCTACAAGACCGCTGACGCGGATTTCGCGCCGGCGTTTTTCTTGCGCTGTGAGCGGTGGCATTCCGCTGTTTTCGCCAGGGGCAGTGGCAGGCACGCCGCGTCGAGACTAAATTGATGTCCTGGATTGCTCGAACTGCAGAAGTCCGGCAGGTCAGCCTTTCCCGGTTGACGGCAGGCTGGAACGTCTGACCTACTTACCACTCTACGCAAACGTCAGGCTGGAAAGCCTGACCTACGTGCTGACCCCTGACCAAGGAATTCCCCCCATGCTTCGTCCGACATTTCTCTTGTCGTTCGGTTTGTCGCTCGGCCTGGCAGCGGCGCTGCAGGCCGCTCACTTTGACGTCGAGCAAGAACCGGACGGGGTGACTGTCAAACTGAACGGCAAACTGTTCACGCGCTACGTGATCAAGTCCGGCGCCAAGCCGATTCTGTGGCCGATCATCGGTCCCTCGGGGGACGAAGTGACGCGGCAGTATCCGATGCGGAAGGCCGGCGAAGACGAGAAGGCCGATCACCCGCACCAGCGATCCTGTTGGTTCACGCACGGGGACGTCAATGGGGTCAGCTTCTGGGACGAAGGCGGCAAGCACGGCGACATCGTCCAGCGGGAGTTCGGTCAGGTGAAGGGCGGCGACCAGGCCGTCATCGTCACACGCAACGATTGGGTCGGACCGGATGGAAAGAAACAGTGCGAGGACCAGCGTACGGTGACGTTTGGTGTGGACGGCGACAGCGTCTGGTTCGATTTTGACATCACACTTACCGCCACCGATGGCCCTGTGAAATTCGGGGACACCAAGGAAGGCACGTTCGGCATCCGAGTGGCTGGAACCATGAACGTGGATGCCAAACTGGGCGGCCGAATTATCAACAGCGACGGGGCTACGGACGGAAGTGCCTGGGCCAAAGCGGCTGCGTGGTGCGACTACCAGGGGCCGGTCAAAGGCAAAACGGTGGGCATTGCTGTCATGAATCACCCCAGCAGCTTCCGCTACCCGACCTATTGGCACGTGCGGACCTACGGCCTGTTTGCCGCTAATCCCTTTGGCGTCAGCGATTTCACGAAGGCCGCGAAAGGTGCGGGAGCGTATACGCTGGAGGCTGGCAAGTCCTTGACGCTCAACTACCGGGTGTTGATCCACCCAGGCGACGAGAAGCTAGGTCGGGTCGCGGAGGTCTTCGAGGCCTACGCCAAGACCAAGAAAACGGGGACCTAGACAAACGCGTGGCGTCGCGTTCACGTGGTCGCGTCTCTCCGAGACGCGAAATCCGGTCTCGGAGAGACCGTTCCACGTGAAGTCCCTCGGTTTACCAACGGGCCTCTTCGCAATTCGGGCCCCTGTCGTCTAGAATTGACTGCTCACTTTCCCGCTTGTCACCGGAACCGAAGGGACGCCATTGATGGAGCCACCACGCAAAGAAGACCGACCTCGCTCGCCCGAGAACCGCTCGCTGGTACGCCGTGGCGGCCCGAACCTCTGGTTCCTGGTCGCGATGATCGGGGTGTTGGCGGTCGTGCTGTTCTTTAATCAGTCGTCGCCGCGATCGACTATCAACTACTGGTTCTTCCTGGAACAGATTGACAAGAGCAACATTGCGGATGTCAAGATCGGGGATACGGAGGCCGTGGGTACCTTCGAGAATCCGCCCGAGGCTCCCGCCGAATACGACGCGCAGGGGAAGCCGGTCGAGCAGAAGGAAGTCAAGCAACTGTACAAGCAGTTTCGGGTGAATTTGCTGCGCGAACAGAATCGCGATAAGTTGGTGGAACGGCTGCAGGCCAAGAAAGTCCGATTCGACAGTCAGCCCTCTTCCGACGCCTTGATGCAGACGATTTGGCTGATTGCGGTCTTCTTGCCGCTGGGCCTGCTCATTTTCTTTTGGATCTCCTACCGCCGGTCGAAGGATCAATTCCTGGGCGGTGGCTTTCTATCCAGCTTCAGCAAGAGTCCGGCTAAACGCTATGAACCGTCGGACCAAGCCATCACGTTTGCCAACGTGGCGGGCTTGGAGGGGGTCAAGGCGGACCTGCAGGAGATCGTCGATTACCTGAAGAGTCCGGAGAAGTTCCAGCGACTGGGCGGACGTGTGCCCAAAGGCGTGTTGCTGAACGGGGCTCCTGGAACCGGCAAGACGCTCCTGGCCCGCGCCGTGGCGGGCGAAGCCAGCGTACCGTTTTATTCGGTCAGCGCCAGCGAGTTCATTCAGATGTTCGTGGGCGTTGGCGCCAGCCGCGTCCGCGACTTGTTCAAGAATGCGAAAGACACCGCCCCATCCATCATCTTCATCGACGAAATCGACGCCGTCGGCCGACAGCGTGGGGCCGGGCTGGGCGGTGGCCACGACGAGCGGGAGCAGACCCTGAACCAGATCCTCAGCGAGATGGACGGTTTCACCCAGACTGACTCGGTGATTGTGGTTGCTGCCACCAACCGCCCGGACGTGCTCGATCCGGCGCTGTTACGTCCGGGTCGCTTCGACCGGCACATCACCGTCAACCGGCCGACCCACAAGGGCCGCGTCGAGATCTTCAAAGTCCACGTGCGGGACGTGCCGCTGGCCGACGACGTGGATCTGGGCCGGCTGGCTTCGGGTACCGTTGGTCTGACCGGCGCCGACATCCGCAACATTGTCAACGAGGCGGCGTTGTGGGCGGCGCGGAACGACAAGAATCGCGTGGATCGGGAAGATTTTGACTACGCCCGCGACAAGATCCTGATGGGCGCGAAACGCGAGGAAGTCCTGCAGGAGAAGGAAAAGGAAAAGACGGCCTACCACGAGGCGGGGCATACCATCGCGGCCTGGTTGTTGCCAGGGGCCGATCCGGTGCACAAGGTCACGATCATCCCTCGCGGCCGGTCGCTGGGCGCGACGCACATGATGCCCTCCGAGGATCGGCTGAGCATGGCGGAATCCCAATTGCTGGACCATCTGATTGTGCTCTTGGCCGGACGGGCGGCCGAGTCGCTGGTATACAACGAGACCACCGTGGGTGCGGAGAACGATTTGGAACGCGCCACCGCGATTGCCAGGCGGATGGTCATGCACTGGGGCATGAGCCGCCGTTTGGGGCCGGTCAGCTACAAACTGGCCGACGAAGATCCGTTTCTGGGCCGCGAAATCCACCAACAGCGGCAGTTCAGCGAGCACACGATGCAGGTGGTCGACGAGGAAGTCGCCAAGATCTTACACGAAGCCTCTCACCGGGCCATCGAGCTGCTCAAAGAGCACCGGGACAACTTGGAATGTTTGGCCCGCGGGCTGCTGCAAGACGAGGAACTGGATGACAAGCAGATTGCCGCATTGATCGGACCCGCAGTAATTCGTCCCGCCTCCGGAGCGGCGAGCCAGCCAGCTCCCGAGCCGCCCGCGACGGAGACGCCACCGCAACCACCCGCGTCGCCGTAAGCGGCTGTCAGAGAAACAAATTCGTAGAGCGGAATTCATTCCGCCCGAGCGGACTGAAGTCCGCTCTACGACGAAACTGCGGAGTTGTTTCTTTACTGATAGCAAAAACACTGGACGTCGTAGCGTTCCAACGCCTTCCGCAAAAATGCGCTCGAACGCTTCGTAAGCGGCTTCCTTGTGGAAGATTTGGGCTCGCGAGTTCCCTCGATTCAGGGCCTGGTACAGCCCGCTTGCTTCATCGGCTCGTGGTGGTCGTGGCAGGGGGAGAGCTTAACAAGTCCCAAAACACGAATCCATGAGTCCTGACCCTTTTGATTTGCCCTCGCCCGGTGGAAACGCCGCGAGGCCCAGTTGAAGGCCGTCCGGCCGCGACTGGAAACGATCTCCCCGACGCTGGCGCGGGCAGTGTCGGCGATCGTCAGCACGCCGGCAGCAGACCAGCTGCAAGCGATGGCTCGCCCAGCCCCGCGGGGAAGTTCGAACACGCCCCCTGCCGAGCCTGCGGATGCCCCTGCCTGTGGCAAGACGTGTACCACGGCCCACACGGACCGTGGCGCTGCCTGAACTGCACGTCGCCGCCTGCCGAGTCGATGGTGGCACGCCACGTCGATTGCCGGCGACTCGATCCTGGCCGGAGCCAGGAACAGCGTGAATTCACCGGTACTTGGGAAACCTACGAACTGGCCGGGGATCCCGGCTGGCTGGTGACCCGCCGCCGAGGCGGTCCCAAGCAAGCCTGTCCGCGAGACGTGCCCCTTGAAGAGTGGGCCAAGACGCTACGCACCAAACTGATCACCGAAAACTGAGAACCCGAAAAGGAATCGCCAGCATGAAACGCAACCTGGTCGTGACGCGAAAGAAAGACGAGTCGATCGTAATCGGTCCGACAACGGAACCGGTCGTGGTGACCGTATGTCGGTCTGGGAAATCCACCGTGAAGCTGCTCGTTCAAGCTGAGGAGACAACACGCGTGACACGACGCGGAGCCCTCAAGGATCGCTTGACCGGCGGCGTGCCTGCCACCAAGTGATTCCGACCCGATGCCGCCACTCGGGTGGACGCGGTTGTTCACCGCGATCGTTGTCCTGCATGGCGAGTAAAAGCGTCGCACGATCCGACATCAGAACAGCGGACCAAGCCGACGCTCGGAAACGTGCCGAACTTCACGGCCTCCAATGTCATGTACCGAACAGCTTGCCCTCAACCTGGTCAAATAGGAGGAACTGCCCAGTGGCGTCAAGCCGCTCGCTAACGAGCAGGTAATCGTTGAACAACTCCATTTCGGGATCATCGCCGCTCATTTCATACCTCGCGGCACACTGGCCGCATGGTATGCCACAATCGACAGCGATTTCCTTCGATTCCTCAATGACGTGTGGCTCGTCGTTGTAATCGACCCGCAAGTAGGATCCGA
>JAPLNJ010001208.1 GCA_026692885.1 Planctomycetota bacterium
CTTAATCTTTCACCTTAATCTTGCGTGCCTCCCCACACGAGCTGTCGGAGCTGGCACCGTTCTTCTTTCACGAGATTAGGGCGAAAGATTAGGGGAGATCGAAGTAGGGGAGATCGAAGTAGGGGAGATCGAAGTAGGGGAGATCGAAGTAGGGGAGATCGAAGTAGGGGAGATCGAAGTTCCGGCGCAGCCGGTGAAGTTCAAACTCTTGAAAGAGGCTGTCCATGCAACCAATCCACTCGTTCGTCATACTCACCCTGCTGGCAAACGCTGCCGTCCAGGCCACCGAGACCGAAAACCTGAATCTCCGCATCCTCCCCGCCCCGGCGAACATGGTCATCGACGGTCGGGCCGACGACTGGGACCTTTCGGGCGGAGTGTTCGTCTGCGGCGATGCGGAGAACCAACGCGACAAAATGTCCGTGTGGATTCATGCGATGTACGACGCGGACAAGCTCTACGTGCTGGCCCGCTGGCTCGACGAGACGCCGCTGAGCAACCCGGGTTCGATCGCCGGTGACTACGGGTGGGCCGGCGACTGCCTGCAGCTCCGGCTCATCGCTGACCCAGAGAAGAGCCGTGACCCGAGGCAGATGCCGATCTGTTGGGTCACCGCCTGGCGCGACCGAGACGGCAAGGATGTGATCGATCTGGGGTTCCCTAACAAGAATGGTGAGGACCTGAAAGACGCCAAGACGAAGGGGGCCCGGCAGGCGTTTCTGGCGAATGCCGACCGGAAGGGCTACGTCCAGGAGCTGGCCCTGCCCTGGAAGACGTTGATCGCGGGCGGCATCACTCCTCAGCCGGGCCAGCGGATCGTCTTTTCCGTGGAGCCCAACTTCAACACCACGGCGGGCTTCCGAATTAGCCTCAAGGATATCTTCCGCCCGGGCGTGGTTCCCGACCGCGTGTTTACGTTCACGGCATCCACGTGCTGGGGCTATGGCACGTTCGCGGCGGCGGGCAAGGTCCCGCCGCAGAAGCTGCGTCTGGCCGACAACCGTGAGTTCGCCGTGGCGCTGCGCGACGGCCTACCGTCGATCGACTGGACCGGGCTGTTTAAGACGCGGAAGATGGAGGGGTTCGCAAAGATCAACCTGGAGCTGCCGGAGGATGGTTACGTCTCGCTCAACATGAAGAACGCCGAGGGCCGCGTTGTACGGCAATTGCTCAACGCCGCCTTCCTCACCCGTGGCCGGCAAGAGATTCTGTGGGACGGACTGACCAACATGAGCCACCTGCGGCCAGGCGAAATCGTCGAGTCCGGCGTCTATACCTGGGAGGCGATCTATCACACCGGCATCGGCCTGCGGCTGGTCGGGTGGGCCGACAACGCGGGCAAGACCCCGTTCGACTCGCCGGGAGGGAACTGGGGTGGCGACCACGGCCTGCCCTGCGCTGTGACCACGGACGGCCAGGCGATGTACCTCGGCTGGAATGGCTCGGAGGCGGGGCAGGCCGTGGTTTGCACCGACCTCGAAGGCCAGGTCAAGTGGCGGCATAAACGCGGCGGGTTCGGCGGCGCGAACCAGCTCGCCGCAGCCCACGGCGTGGTCTACGTCAACGACAATCAATTGAACGAGTCGGTGCTCTATCGACTCGACGCCAAGACCGGCCAGTACAGCAACTGGAAGGGAAAGGACACCGCCGTGCTGCGGATCGAGCCGGGGCTCGCCGGACTCGACGTGGCCGGCGGCAAGCTCTACCTCAGCCAGGGCGACGGCGTGCGGGTGCTCGACGCGGGAACGGGCGAGCAACTCGCCAAAGTCGCCGTCCACGAACCGGGCGATCTGGAGGCGGGTGCGGATGGCGGCGTCTACGTGCTCAGCAGCGGCAAACGAGTGCTGCGACTGGCGGCGGACGGCAGCGCCAAAGTGGTCATCGACGGACTGCAAAACGCGCGCGGCTTGGCGGTCGGGCCGGACGGGGCATGCTACGTCGGCGTCGGCGACCCGGACAACCAAATCAAGGTCTTCGACGCGGCAGGCAAGCCACTGCGCACCATCGGGAAGCCCGGTGGCCGGCCGCTGGTCGGCGGGTGGGAGCCGGGCGGGATGCGGTTCATCAGCGCTCTGCGAGTGGATGCGAAAGGCGTCCTCTGGGTCGCCGAAAAGGACGGCTCGCCCAAGCGGTTCTCCTGCTGGAAGGTCGCTGACGACAGTTTCGTCCGCGAGTTTTTTGGACCCACCGTCTACGGCGCCCTGGGTGGTGCGATTTCGCCGGACGATCCGCTGACCATGGTCGGCAGCGGCTGCGAGTGGCGGCTGGATGCGAAAGCCGGCCAGGCCACTTGCCTTGGCGTCTTCCATCGTGACGGGATGGCGAACAGCCGTTTCGGGCGCGGGCCCAACGGACGACTCTACGTCGCCGTCGCCAACGGTTGGATCCATGGCGCTCCGCCGGTACTGATCTACGAGCGGCTGGCGCCGGGGAGATACAAGCTGCGCACTCGCTTCGACGCGGTCGCCGAAAAACAGAACGACGAAGGCTTCCCGGTCGGCAAGCTCCGTGGCGTACGGGTCTGGGCGGACGCGAACGACGACCAGCAGGAGCAGCCTGACGAGCGACGGGAATATCCGCTGGACCTGGGCGGCTGGATCACCGGCTGGTGCATGTCCATGACATCCGACTTGACCTTCTACGGTTCGTTGTATCAGATCTCCGTGACGGGCTTCACGGCCTGCGGGGCACCGCAATATGACCTTTCCAAGGTCCGCCAGCTGCCGGCGCCGGCCGACGTCGCCAGCCGTGGCGGCATGGGCGCCCAGCGTGGTTGCGGCTCAGCCAACGGCAAGCTCGTACTCTACAACAGCCACTACGGCGCTCAGCACAGCGACTTTCCCTGCTACGAGATCGGCAGCGGCAAGCTGCTCTGGACCTACCCCAGCAACTACGTCGGCGTCCATGGCGGGCACGCGGCACCGCCGCCGCAGGTCGGGATGATCCGCGCCGCCTACGATATCGCCGGCACCGGTACCCTGCCGGAGCCCCTCGGCAGTATCTTCGTGATCGCCACCGACAAGGGCGAATGGCACATCCTGACCGGCGCGGGCTTCTATCTGACGAAGCTCTTCGAGGCCGACCCACTCCAGATTCGCTGGCCCGACCCGGCCGTTCCCGGCGCAATCATGGACCACGTCCCGCCCGGCATGGGCGCCGAGGATTTCGGCGGCTCAATAAGCGTCACCCGGGACGGCAGCCTGTATGTCCAGGCCGGCAAGACGGCGTTTATCAACATGCAGGTCGTCGGGCTCGACACGGTTCGGCAACTCCGCGGCGGCACCTTGCAAGTGCGCGAGAGCGACCTGGCGCTGGCACGGGGATTCCGCGAGCAGCTGCTGCAGGCGAGCGTGGGCACCCGGCTGACCACGGTGAAGAAACAGACGGTCACCTTCACAGGCGATCTCCGCAAGGACTTCGGCACCCGAGAGCCGCTGGCCTTCGAGAAGACGGCGGCCGACCGCTGCGAGGCTGCCATCGCCTACGACGATGCCCACCTGTACCTCGGCTGGGCTGTCAAAGACGCCACGCCGTGGATCAACGGCGCCACCGATCCCGCCGAGATGTACGCCGGCGGCGACACCGTGGACTTCCAACTCGGCACGGACCCGCAGGCCGACCGCCAGCGGGCCAAGCCGGTCCTCGGCGATCTGCGTCTCTCGATCGGCAACTTCCAGGGGAAGCCCACGGCCGTTGTGTACCGCCCGGTGGCGTCCGAGAAGGCGCCGCGGAAATTCTTCTCCGGCACAGTCAAGGAGGGCTACGAGATGCAGAGCGTCAAAGTGCTCGACGCGGCGAGAATCGAGGTCAAGGCCGACCCGCAGGCCAAGCGGTATGTTGTTGAGGCCGCTATCCCGTTGGCAGCGTTGGGATTCAAGCCCGCCGCCGGCCTGACGGTGAGCGGCGATTTCGGCGCCACCTTCGGCGATCCGGCCGGCAAGGACACGGTGCTGCGCAGCCATTGGAACAACCAGGCGACCGGCATGGTGGCCGACGAGGTGTGGGAACTGGTGCCCGATCCGAAGCAGTGGGGCCAAATCACCTTCGAGGGCAGCGATCGCCCGTGACGCGACGCAATCCACACCATGACTCACAGCCCTAGTTCATCGAGCAACTGGCGCACCTGTCCGCGCTCCGGCTCGCGGAAACGCTGAAACGGCTCGGCCATGAAATCATCGCAGAGACCCAGCAGCGACAACGCGCACTTCAGACCCTTAATGATGGCCGACGCATGGCGGCCCACCTGGTAGATGCGTCCCAGACGCAAGACCTGATCCTGCAACTCGGCGACCCGCGTGGTGTCGCGGCGGCTGGCGGCGTCGTAGAGTTCGACGAACAGCCGCGGATGCAGGTTGGCACCGCCATTCACGCCGCCCTGGCCGCCGCGCCGAACGGCGTCCGCCAGCAAGTGCTCCGGGCCGATCAGCACGGTCCAGTCAGGCCGTTCGCGCGCCAAGGCGAGCAATTGGTCGAAGTAGGCGAGATCGCCGGAGCTGTCCTTCACACCGCAAATGCGTGGGTTATCCAGCAAGCGGCGTATCGTCTGCGGCTCGAAGACAACCTTGGTCATCAACGGCATGTTGTACAAGAACAACGGCAACGGCAGTTCCTCGGTCAGGTGCTGTACGTATTCGAATAGTTCCGGCTGGCCCGAGGGAAAGTAGTAGGGCGGCGCCAGTACCACCGCCTGGGCGCCCGCCTCGGCGGCCCGCCGCGCCAGGTTCAGCGACTCGACGAAGGCCGTGTCCGTGATACCCACCAGCACCGGCACGCGCTCCCGCACTTGCCGACACACCCGTTTGATCAACTCCCGCCGCAGCTGGTAACTCAACGACGGCGCCTCGCCCGTGGTGCCGAGGATGAACAGCCCGTGGACACCGCCCGCCAGGATGTGCTCGATCAGACATTCCAGGCCGGCCACGTCGAGCGTGTCGCGGTCGCGCAGCGGTGTCACCATGGGCGGAAAGATGCCGCGCCAGATCGGGGAAGATCGCGAAATCTGCATAGGCCTTGTTTAGTACTCCTGCTTCCTCGTGATTCCCGGTTCGGGCATCGGGTACTTGCCGTTGGCGGCGAGCTGCAGTGGTGCGGCCCCTTCCATCGTCAGCTTGTCGACATCCGGAGCGAATTCATGCGGACAATTCAGGATGTCGTCGAAGGTAATGATCTGGCCGGTATGCGCGGCCATGCGGCCCATCGAGGTGACGAGGCTGCCTTCGGCGCCACGTTTCGCCTCGTTGTAGGGCTTGTCCTCGCGGATGGCGTCGATCAAGTCGTCCCACTCCAGCTGATAAGGACTCTTTTCGGGCTGCGGGTAGGCCCAAAGCAGAGCTTCTTGGGTCATGTTGTGCCCCTTGTAGGTGCGCACTTTGCCGGGTGCGTGCGACGACGTGGAGATGACGCCGCAGCCTTTCGTGCCGAGCGCGTAACTGGCGAACTCGTTATGGCACCCTGGCATCTGCCGGCCGTAGTAGAACAGCTTGGTACCATCCGGGAAGGTGTACTCGACCGAGTAGGTGTCCAGGTTCTGGTCCACGTTATTGCCGCGGTAGTGGCGGCCGCCGAGGGCTTGGGCGCTGATCGGCCAGGCCCCTTTCATCCAGGAGCACTCGTCGATTTGGTGGATATAGTAGTCGCTGTAGACACCGCCGCTGGCCCAGAGGAAGGAGTGGAAGCGTTGAATCTGGTACAACAACTCGCTCTGTTCGTCTGGTTTGGGACCGGTCATGCCGCCCCCGCCGCCCATGCGGTAGGCCCGCAAGGTAATCAGGTCGCCGATCTCGCCACCTTTGATCCGTTCCAGCAGCTCCTGACGCCCGCGGCAGTGGCGAATCATCAGACCCACGCCGACCTTCAGGTTCTTCTTGACCGACTCGTCAGCCAACGTCAGGATTCTGCGCGTCGACGGGCCGTCGACCGTGACCGGCTTCTCCATGAAGACGTGAAGGCCCTTCTGGATGGCGTAAGTGAAATGGACCCAGCGAAACGCCGGGGGCGTGGCGAAGATCGCCACATCGCCCGCCCGGAGGCAGTCCAAGGCTTTCTTGTAGCCGTCGAAACCGAGGAACTTGTGGTCTTCGGGCACGTCGACCTGATCCTTGAACTGCTTCTTCAGATTCTCGTAGCTGTTGGTCAGCTTGCGTTCGAAGACGTCGGCCATCGCCACCAGTTTGATCGGACCGTTCTTCACGGCCAGAGCGTTGGCCGCCGCGCCCGTGCCGCGGCCGCCGCAGCCGACCAGGGCCACCTGGATGGTGTTGTTCTCCGCCGCATGGACGTGCGGGACGACGGCCCCGACGGCGGCCGAGGCCGCGGCGATCTGCCCGGTGTGTTTGAGGAATTGACGACGCGACGTGACGCTGGGCTTGCTCTCGCTCATGATCGACCTCCGAGTACTCTGTACCTGGTTCCAGAAACGCGCCTCTTACGAATATCTGCTCGGCATCCGGAAATCAAGAGCCCGGATGATTCGCGGCGATCCTGCGCGTAGTGGCCGCGTAAGAATGACTTGAACGATTGGCCGTGGGACGGATTGGCGATCCGGCCGGGAAATACCGGCCGTATCGCCAATCCGTCCTACAAGGATTTGAGCAACTTATTTCTGCGCGGGCTCGTAGGGTGCAGCGAGCCAGCGATTTGCCTGGTACACTCGGCACTCGTCAAGCGTTGGCCAGGGTTGCACGCGGTGCATCGGTGCTTGCCGCTGGCGACGATGCACCACAGGCTGGGAATGGGGGATTGCGGTTTCGCAGAGACGGACCGCCCCTCAGTGCGTCATTCCATGATCAGCGCAGGACTCACTAGGTTGCCAATGGCCTGGGTGGGCGCGGGGCCCGGTGGATACCCCGCCGAGCCGGAGCGGGCCGTCAGGGACGGCCCACGGCTCCGCGGGAGCGTCGTCCTCCCCAGCCACGTGCTCTCGCTTTCCATGGGCGTGTCAGCGGTGGTGTTTCGCGCAGGTGGCGCAGCACTGGACCGTCTTGGGCAGCATCTTGCAAACGGTGACTTCTATCGGTCGATACTCGATTTTCGGGACACACGCTTGTACCGTGCGTTCCTTCTCCACCGGCACCAATTTGTAGACGATGTCTCGCGCACACTCCTTGGTGACTTTTTCGGGGACTTTGATGCAGTAGTCGATCTGACGTTTCGTGGTCTCGAAAACCACATCCGGCTCCTGGCAGGTGAGGGACCGCTCTTCCTCTCGCAAGGTCGTGACTTCACGCGTGCAGGGCACATCGACACAGACGAGGCCCTGCGGGGTGCAGATCTCCTGCCGAACCGTCTCCTGCCGCGTTTCCGTCACGGGAACTTGTACTTTGTACGTTCGCTCCACCGGGTTCATCACGACCTGGCACCTTTTCTCCGTGATCTCCTGGTTCTTGACCTCGTCTTTGAGATACCAGCATTCCTTCGTGAAGATTCGTGTCTCCTCACGGCGTTCGAACACCGTATACGTTTCCTTACGTTCCTTGGTCTCATAGACGACACAAGGCTGCATGCGGATCTCGACCACGTTGGTGGGTACCAATACGGTACATTCGACCAACTGGGACGCGGTGGCCGTGCGGCATTCAGGGCAGGCGGCAACCAACGCGCCTTCCGCTCGCACGGGAACGGCCGACAGGGTCAGCGGCAAGGCCAAGAGTAACAAGGCGGGAATGTTGCGTGGACGGATGCAGGGACTCATGGATTCGCGGCTCCTTGCTTGCGGGGGTTGTCCCCGGATGACGTGAGGGTGGACAGTAGCAGTCGCCAGTTCGCAGAGTTACCGGGAGACGCCACAAGCTACCATCGGACGCGGGACCCGAGGACTTGCGGCGATTCGCCGGATGACGAGCCCGCGGGTCTTGCTGGTTTTACGGTCGCTGCGCATCGCAACGATTGGACGCGTGCGGCTCGGGAGCCGAGGGCCGCACTACGTCCACAGGGAACCGGCATCCTGGTCGCGAACACACTACCACTGCGCCGATACATCCTTCGCCAGAGTCGCCAGCAGATCGTCGTCCAACAGTGTGTTCTCGTCCTCGCCGTCGAACAGAGCTGGCGTCGCGCCCAACTTGGCAAACGTCTGGTTGCGAACGTCCGGCGCGACAAGTCGATAGGGAATGTCCCTTTCGTCCGCCAAGGCACCAGCGGAAGGGGTGGCCCGGTCGGCGGTTGCAGATCCGACCATCGCGGTGGACGCGACGAGCGAGTCCGAGGAAATCGCCGGATAACTTGCCCCGACGACTCCAGCGTGCAGCTGGGTCAGCCCCCCGCCAGTACTTGCCATGCCCACCGCGTTCGACGTCTCCGCAAACCGCAGGTCGGCCTGCGGACCGACCAGGGTCACGCCTTCACCTTCGCCAGCCGATGTTTCGTTGAGCCGGTTGATGGTCAACAGTACGTCGATGGGCGTGACCTGATGGTCTTCGTTGACATCGTAGTAGAAACGTGCGGCCGACGACGGGGCGGCCGCCAAGATCGCCTCGCCTTCGGCTGCCATCAGTTGATTGATCCGGTTGGTCACCAGCAGGACATCTAACGGTGTGACGTCGCCGTCGGCATTCACGTCGAAGGCATTCGCCGCATTGTGCGCCGGGTCGGTGTATTCGGCCTCACCCGACGCTGAAGCGGCCGGCAGGGGTGGTCGATCAGTCTTGACGTTCGCCGCTGTCAGAGCCGTAGCTCGCAAGGAATCGGCTTGGACTTGCCACACCCCACCGATTGGGGCACCCATCAGCCAAGTCACCACATTCATGACAGCTCCCGCACCAACCAACGAACCCGTAAAACTGTCTGCTTGGTCGCAGGTTCCGTACTGGGCATAGGAGTCATTGCCACTTCCTGTTCCATCCAGGAAGTCGGCGTCATCGTAGTGGCCACTGCCGGTGGCGTCCTGGTCACTGAACACATAATCGTTGCCGTTGCGACCGAACAGCCGATCGATGCCTGCGCCGCCGAACAGGACATCGGTGCTGCTGCCACCGACCAGAACGTCGTTGCCCGCGTCACCTTCCATGACAGACTGAACGCTGGAGTCATTGACCAGGAAGTCATCCCCGACGTCACCATAGATGTGCAGACGTTCCATCGTCGCCACTTCAATGGGGGCGCGCACGCTCGGATCTGCCACCAGATTGCCCACGACGATCCGGTCCGCCAGAACGCTGCCAGCGACATCAAGCTGATCGGTCCCTGCACTGCCGATGACGGTAATCAGCTTCGGCAGGACGGGAGCGGGAGGGGCGCCGGGCACGAAGATGGCAATTCGGTCGTTCCCGATCCCGGCGATGAGGTTCAGGGATTCGATGTCGTTGTACGAGACTCTCGGTTGATCCGTATTACGGACCACAAGGGAATTGGTGATCCAGTAGCTGTTGTTGTCGGTGTCTGAGCCGTCACTGACATTCAGCGTGTCGCCCACCGACTGGAGAGTGGAATGACCTGCCCGAACATCATTGTAGCTCGCGGCCGGGATGGGGCAGCCGACCGTGGTATCCGGCGAAAGCGCCCCGCCATCCCAAATGGGTCGAGTGCTGGGCCCCTGGCCGCCGCCATTGATGGAGACCTTCCCCACGATCCCATCCATGTTCTGCAACGTGATCATGTCGTCGTCCACATTACCGTTCACAACGATTGGGGTCGTTCCGCCGCCCGAGAGGTTACCGAATAGGTTGATAATGGACCCGGCCGAGTCCACCGCGTCCCCGGTGTCGCCATTAATCGTCAACATCTTCGCCGCCTGTACGGTGCTTCCCCCTGGGATCGTAATATTATCCCCGCCGTTCAAGGTAACCGTGTCGGTGGTCGAGCGAATCGTGACACCAGCGAGCACCGTGAGATCTTCTCCGGCCAGGGCCGTGTCGGCAACCGTATAGGTCGAGGCCCCCTCGCTGATATAGCCTGTGCCGTTGAAGGTGATCGAGCCGATGTCGGCACCGGCCGTCGTCGCCGTGACCGAGACTACGTCTGTGACCCCGGCCGTAGCCGGCGCGGTGCCGATGCCGTTGAGCGCCACGTCGTTGGCGGCAATCGTGAGGCCGCTCAGCGGTTTGGTCGTGCCGATCGCGCCCTCGATCGTGACATCGCCCGTCCCCGCCGTCAGACTCAGCGTCCCCGTAACCGCGGTCGTCCCGTTGAGCGTGCTGTTGAAGGCGATATTGCCGCCAGCCGTGGTAATCGCCACCGGGCCGGTCAGCGTCGTGGCCGAAACGAACGTCACATTGTCGTTGGTGGTGGTCACGTCGCCCGCGGTGCTGATCCCGCCGGCGCCCGTGATCGACACCGTGCCGTCCGCATTGATGTCGCCGGTCCCCGCGATCGAGACGGTCCCCGACTCGATGATCGTGACCGGACCCGTGCCGCCGGTCGTAATCCCACCCGTGACCACCAGATTCTTACCCGTCAACGACACGCCGGCCACGGCCGTCGTCGTCAGCAGTCCTGTCAGCGTGGTGGTCCCGCTACCGGCCGACTGCGAAAAGCTCGCGGTGCTGAAGGCCAAGTCCGCCGTGACATTCGCCGCGCTGACAATACTGACAGCACCCAGAGGCGTGATCCCGCCCACGATCCCATCGAAGTCGATGTTGCCCGCGCCGGCCGTCAGGCCCAGCGTCGGCGCACCGTTGAGCGTGCTGTTGAACGCGATATTGCCGCCAGCCGTGGCAATCGCCACCGGGCCGGTCAGCGTCGTGGCCGACACCAACGTCACATTGTCGGTCGTCGTCGTCACGTCGCCAGCCGTGCTGATCCCGCCGCCCGCCGTGATCGAAACCGCCCCGTCTGCGCTGATGTCCCCCAAGGCCGCAATTGTGACGGTGGTGCCGTTGAGCGTGACGGCACCGGTGCCGCCACCGGTGGTCGTGATGCCTTGGTTGATGTGGATGTTCTCGACCGCGAAATTGACGTTGCCGGTCGAGGTCCCAGAGCCCAACGTGAGTCCCGTGGCGTTCCAGTCGACCTGATCCGTTCCAGTCGAACCGTTTACGGTGATCGCGGCCTTGAAGCCGCTGTCGAGCGACATGAACGTGAAGATGTCGCTTCCGGCGTCGGCGTTGACGATCAATTCCACGCTCGGGTTGGCGAACGTCAGACTTTCGAGTACGGAATCGAACGTGACAAGGTTGTTGCCCGCAACCGCCGTGAAGGTGGCCGTGTGAGCCAAGCCGTCGCCGACATTGATGGTGACTACTCCTGCCACGGGCACGACCGTGGTGGGTTCCAGCCCTGTGAACGAAACGGTGGCCGTTGGAGTCGTGAAGACAAGGTTGCCCGCGCCCAGTCCGGTGGCATTGTACGTCACGGATCCATACGGGCCGCCGCCGTCGACGGTCAGGTCGTCGTTGCCGTCATTGCCGTGGAAGATAACATTGTGGCCGCCGCCAGTGAAGTCGACCATCATGATGTCGTTGCCGCTACTGCCGTTGAACGTCAGCGTACTGCCCGACACGAAGGGAGCCGAGATGGTTCCCATCGGGCCGGTGAGCTGACGGTTCCCGCCAACGATCACGACCGAGTAGGTGCCGGCCACCGTGGCGTCAAAGACGGGACTGGCCGTATCGTCGTCATTGATGGTGATGGTGTGTGTCTGCGGCGCCGGCTGTGACACTTGGCCGCCGGTGTCGTCACTCAGACTTTGCAGGCTTAGAATGATCGTTTCCGCATCATCATCCAGAATGTCTTCCACGATGGTGGCGGACACCGACTGCGTGAAACTGGTGCCGTCGACAGGAGGACTGGCGGCAAACGTGAGCAGCGTGTTCGTATAAGCGTAGTCCGTCGGCATCGTCGGCGACTTGGTAGCTGTGCCTCCCGTCTGATTGACCTGGATTGTAACGGTCCGATCCAGCCCCGCCAAACCTACCGAGCCGGTGGTCGACAACGTGAGCGTGACATTCACGCTGTGCGTCGTGTTGTTTTCGTCTTCGTTACTCGAAGCAGTCGCAAAGCTCAGCATGGCAGAGTCGTTGTCGGTGATGCTCACGGCGCCGCTCGTCGTCACCAAGGATGACGCAACGGAGGATGGTGAGTCAACGAGATTCTGCAAGGTTAGGTTGACAACTTCAGTCCCTTCCACGCGCAAGTCGTCAAGCGGTGTAATCGAAACGGTCTTGATTGTGCCATTTCCGTCGCCCCCGCTGAACGTAACGGTTTGCGTTGACAAAGCAGTGAAGTCAGTCCCACTCGACGCGGAACTGCCCGCAGCCTCCACCACGTCCGCGCTGATGGTGACACCAGCCTCCAGGGTCGCGCTGCTGGTGGTGAGGGTAACGTTGATTGTCTGGACTCCACCTCCTTCAGCCACCGTCGTCGTCGCGGCGATCGAGAGACTCGCAGAATCCGCGTCCGTGATCGTGACCACGTTCTGCGTGCCCCCCGTGACCGTCGCCGCCCCCGCATTGACGGTCAGCGTCAGCGTCACCGACTGGTTCCCTTCCACCAGCGTGTCGCTGGCCGGGTTGAATGTCAGTGGCACGTCCGGCGTGGCGTCCGCATTGCCGCTTCCCGCGTTGAACGTGATCGTGGCCGGGACCGCGTAATCCGCCGCCACGGTCGTGATGTCGGTCGCCACCACGTTGAACGTGGCCGCGTTCTCCAGCGTGTTCCCCGCACCCGTCGTCAGTACCACCACCACGTCCGAACTCGCCGCATCTTCGCCGATCGTGGTCGTCGCCACCTGGAAGGCCACCGACGCACTGTCCGCGTCCGTGATCGTGACCACGTTCTGCGTGCCCCCCGTGACCGTCGCCACCCCCGCGTTGACGGTCAGCGTCAGCGTCACCGACTGGTCCCCTTCCACCAGCGTGTCGCTGGCCGGGTCGAATGTCAGCGGCACGTCCGGCGTGGCGTCCGCATCGCCGCTCCCCGCGTTGAACGTGATCGTGGCCGGGACCGCGTAATCCGCCGCCACGGTCGTGATGTCGGTCGCCACCACGTTGAACGTGGCCGCGTTCTCCAGCGTGTTCCCCGCACCCGTCGTCAGCACCACCACCACGTCCGAACTCGCCGCATCTTCGCCGATCGTGGTCGTCGCCACCTGGAAGGCCACCGACGCACTGTCCGCGTCCGTGATCGTGCCATCACCGATGTCAAACCCAAACGTGATGGTGGCACCTCCTGTCGCGCCGGATAGTGTGACGGTAAATGTCTGATCGCCCTCAACAAGCGTATCGGCGGCGACCCGCACGCTGATGGTGCGCGTCGTCCCGGTGCCATTAAAGGAAACGATACCAGCCAGCCCTGATATAGGGTCATACGTGACCTCATTGACCGTGGAGCCTGCGAGCCCCGAATTGTCAATATCCGCTACGTTTGCGGTCACGCCCGCGATTGTGAACGCGACCGTCTCACCGGGGGTGGCCACGCTTTGGGTCACCGTGAAATCGAAACTAGCGGTTCCGGTAGCGGGTTCAGCCGCCGTTACATCGTTGATGGAAATGTTGGCCAGCAGCCTCCTATCCTCCAGCTGTTCCACCAGGAGGTGCCGTCGTCTTTCGCGGCGTTGTTGGCCGATCCGCTTGTGGTTCTTCTCTTTGCGGGACTTGCGGGTGTTGCCAATACCGAAGAGCGAGATGCCGGAAAACATGGTTGATTCTCCTGGAAGGGAAGGAAATTGGATCGGTGAAAGTGGCTAAGTCAAGTGGTCAGTGGTCAGTGGTCAGTGGTCAGTGGGCAGTTGTCAGTAGTCAGTGGGCAGTAGTCAGTAGTCAGTAGTCAGTGGTCAGTGGTCAGTGGTCAGTGGTCAGTGGTCAGTGGTCAGTGGTCAGTGGTCAGTGGTCAGTAGTCAGTGGGCAGTAGTCAGTGGTCAGTGGGCAGTAGTCAGTGGCAGCGTCGGGGGAAGACGCCATGAGGAAATTCACAGCGGATGAAGCGGAACTCCGACGGATTCACAACAGATTAAACGGATTAAACAGATTTCCAAACAAATGGAAGTTCATAACTTTTAACCTGTTACTTGATCTGTCGGATCCGGTTACTCTGTCCTGAATCCAATACCGCAAAAAGAGAAATTTAAATGCCTGAAAAGTCCTTCGCAATAGTTTTCGCACTTATCCTGGCATTGTCTTCCACGGCTTTCGGTCAGGTTGATACTGCCTGGGTGAAGTCCTACGACTGCCCCT
>JAPLNJ010001209.1 GCA_026692885.1 Planctomycetota bacterium
TGGGTGGCGCCGTCCGGGCTGATCGCGATCAGGCGGCGAAAACGTTGCGATTCGTTGCGCATGTTCAGCATCACGCGCCCGTCGGACAACTCGACGGCCACGCTCTCGTTCGGATTGGGCGTCGCGGGGACGTTCCGAGCCACGATGTCGCCGCGGCGCCAGGTGACGCCGTGATCGTCGCTGTAAATTGTCGCCGTGCAGGAAGGGTGATGCCCGCGGCCGCCGGTCGATAGCCACACCGGGACCAGCAGCCGGCCGTTTTTCAGTTGGATGCCGTGGCCCGGTCCAGGGGCGATTACGTTCCAGTAACCTGGTTGTCACCCAGCACGAGCGAGGCGGCCGTTCCGTCGAGTTTCTCAAGGCTAACCCGGGCCTGAACCAGGAAGTCGTCGCTACCCAGCGACCGGTCTGCATGGAGCAGATTGCCGACGCCCGTGCTCTCCAGGTAGTCTTCTCCCCTGCGCCAGGGATTACCGGCCTCGCAAACGGACAAAGGCCCACCCTGGGAGACAAACAGGGTCGCGTCGGCCGCGCTAACCGGCAGCGGTCTGCTGGCGCCCAGAAAGACCAGGACCGCAAGAACTCCCGTAGCGAGGTGAACCATTCGGGCGATGGCTGACATTCTTACGCTCCTTGCACCGTAACCCTTAGAGGATCAAATCGAATTGTTTCCTGGTTGCGGTTGGTGTCAGATATTGAAATCCTCGGCAGTCTGTCGCGCCGGCGGTGCCTGAGTCGACGTCCGGATGAAACACGCGGCCACCATCCCGATGATTGCGCACAGCGCGATGAAAATCCAGCCCGACGTGTAGTCATTCGTGCCGTTCTTCTCGTTCTGCCAACCCTGCGGCACCAGAATGCTGTAGGGGATGCCGTAGCACTCGCCCGGCTTCAGGCGGCCGGTCTGCGTGTACTCCTGATAGCTTGTAGCCTTCGGGATTGAACGGCGTCCAGCAATGGAACCACTTGCTGTAGAAATCCTCCGTCACCTGGGGCGCGAGGAACCCGCGGCGGTGCATCGTGGTGACAATCTCCCGCATCAGGCCGCCGACCAGCATCCGCTCGCCGTTGGCCATCGGATCGAACGCGGTGACCAAGCCCGAGGTGCCCATGCCGCCCAGGCAGCCGGTGGCTTCCACGAGTAGCACCTTCGCGCCCAGCCGCGCGGCACACACGGCCGCTGCCGTACCCGCCGGCCCGCCGCCGGCGACGACCAGGTCAAAACCTTCCTCGGCAGGAATTTCTCGCGTCAGGCGGTAGGTCGGCTGCGAGCCGGTTGGCGAACCCTCGGTCGCCGGTGCTGCCGACGCTTGGCCCAGCCCTGCGACGTCGACCGCGCCGACCGCGGATGACAATAGGAACGAACGCCTGGTAGTCTTCTCCATGTCTGCCTCCAGTTACTCTTACGGGAATGGTAGCGCTCCCGCCTATGAGAACACCGACGGCCCCTGCGCTCCGACCGTTCGATCAGTTGAGCCCATGGTGGACCAGTCCTCCCGTCTCCTTTTCCTCTCTGGGGTTACTGGCGAATCCCGGTGACAGGACGGCGCAAGAAAGTCATCGCTTGACCGTAGATGTCTCCGGCCAGGGATTCCAGTGAATCGTGGATCACGTCCTCAAGTGCTCCGAGCTTGCTCGTCCAACGTCCGTCCGAGCGTTGCTTCGCGGCATGTTTGGGAGCCGCATCTTTGGTATAGAAGGCAACCTTTTCGAGTCCTTGCTCCCAGGCCGGATCCTGGCACACTTCGTAGCCTAACGTCGCGAATGCAGCAACAAACGCTTCCAGCGTCGCTTCGCGCGGAACGCCCGACGGCCAGAAGGTCTCCTCGGCGGGAACCGGCCACCACCAGTGACGCTCATCGCCGGCCGCCCAGGCGATGCAATTGTAAGCGTCCGACTGCGGGCTCGTGATTTCGTAGTCGGATTCTGCCAGCTTCGGAAAGATCGCTTCGAGCATCAGACGCACCCCCGGTCCCGTCCCCACTGCAGCCAGTCTTGTGTCATGGCCTGGACGTTGCCGCAATGTTCGGGCGGGACGGGGTTTTCTCCCGTGATGGCTCGCAGCGCCCAGAACCAGTGACCGCCTCGGTTCCGCATCTCTTCGAGGATGAACGGCAACGCGGTTTCGCCCATTCCGATGATCGTCTGGTACGCAGGAAGCATGGCCCGGTCTGTCGAAGAGGACAGCGGCGCCGCTTGCTCGCGCCACTGGGCTGCCAGCATTTCAAATCTTGCTTTCGAGGCCGCAAGTTGATCGACAAAATCCCTGATCAGCTTGTCGAGCGTTGTACGACGTTCGCCGGCCGCCTGTTCGGCCTGCTGCACGGTTCGTTCGTCAAGAGAAACAGTGATGGTGGTCATTGCGGTTCTCGTTCCAGTTGTAGGGATACGCGACCTTAGTGGTAATTGTAACCCACTCCGCCGCAATTTGTCAGCCAGTCTTGCGGCAGGCAACGGCTCGGCGTGGGTCCCTGCGAATGGTTCGTCTTCGCGATACCCAGCCGTGCCACACGAGTCTTACCTCGGGCCCGGCTCACGCCTTCCCGCGGGTCATGTGGCGGCTGAGGTTCTCTTGAGGCAGATAGGCATCGGCACGGCGGAGCGACTCGACCAGCGCGGCCGTGTCGAGCTCGCACGCACTCTGACCAGTGGCCAGTGATTGCACCGCTGCCGTGCCCGCCGCCTGGCCCATCATCGAGGCGGCAGGCTGGACGCGGATCGAGCCGTGCACGCGCACGTCGCTGGAGTTGCAACGGCCCGCGACCCATAGGTTCTGCCAACCCTGCGGCACCAGAATGCTGTAGGGGATGCCGTAGCACTCGCCCGGCTTCAGGCGGCCGGTCTGCGTGTATTCCTGACAGCTTGTAGCCCTCGGGGTTGAACGGCGTCCAACAATGGAACCACTTGCTGTAGAAATCCTCCGTGACATGAGGCGCAAGGAACCCGCGACGGTGCATCGTGGTGACAATCTCGCGCATCAGGCCGCCGACCAGCATCCGCTCGCCGTTGGCCATCGGATCGAACGCCGTGACCAAGCCCGATGTGCCCATACCGCCCAGGCAGCCGGTGGCTTCCACGAGCAATACCTTCGCGCCCAGCCGCGCGGCACACACGGCCGCCGCCGTACCCGCCGGCCCGCCGCCAGCGACAACCAAGTCGAAACCTCTCTCGGCAGGAATCTCCCGCGTAAGGCGATAGGTCGACTGCGAGCTGGTTGGCGAACCCTCGGCCGCCGGTCCTGCCGACGTTTGGCCCAGCCCTGCGACGCCGGCCGCGCCGACTGCGGATGACAATAGGAACGAACGCCTGGTAGTCTTCTTCATACTTGCCTCCACGTCGTTTTCGAGGGCCGGCCTTGCGGTACTCGAGCCTGTTCCGGTCGTTCACGGCTTGGTCGGGGCGTGCAGTTGCCTCACGATGAAATCCCTGATGTCCTCGTAACCCTTGGTGGGATGTCCATGAGCTGAAGCGGACTCGGCCCGTAAGAAACGTCGGCGTGCGTCGGGACGGGTTTGGGCGGGATGGATTTTGGTGCGGCGCCCGGTGTCGCCGCTCCAGCACCAACAGCGGCCCTTCCGTATTTCTCAATTGCCGCTTTCATAGATGCGCCGTAGAACTCCTTTTGCTCTGGCCCGGTCATGTCGAAACGCTCCACGAGGAGCACCATCGCAAGGCCGTTGTGTGGGTCAACCCACATCGCCGTGCAGCGCGCGCCGCGATGGCCGAAACTGCCGGCGCTCGGGCCTTCTTCGTCGGTGAGCTTCACGCTCCAGCCGATGCCGTAGCTCTCCTGCCGACCTCAATGATGCGTCCGCCGGTGTTGATGCCGCAGTTGTTGTATTCGTACTAGGTGCCCGGCTCCTGGCGCAGCGGGCGCTTGGCGTATTTGAGCACGTCGTCCTTCAGCACCTGCGTGCGTTTCAACGTCTTCTCGCTGGCGAGCACGAGGCCGCTGGTGTGGCTCATGATCTCACGCACGGTGATCGGGTGCCGTGGCGGATACGCGGGGGCCTGGTCATTCCCGGTGATCGTCTGCCCCTTGAACTCGGGCAGGTACTTTTCCACCGGGTCGTCCAGGCTCACCTGGCCCTGGTCCACGAGCATCATCAGCGCCGCGTCTGTGAGCGACTTACTCATCGAGGCGATCCAAAACACCGCGTCTTCGCGAATCGGCGCCTTGTTCGCGAGACTGGCGTAGCCGGCTTTGTCCAGTGCGAGCACGCCGTCCTTGTCCGCCACGAGCGCGACCACGCCGGGCGCGATGCGCTTCTCCACAAATGATTGCAGCACCGGCGCGAGGACGCTCGGCCCGTCGGCGGCGTGAAGCGACGCACTGCCAAGGACGAAGAAGACAATGGTTGCGTAGAGTTTCATTGTGTTATCACGCCAGAATACGGGGATTCATTTCAACTGGTCTGGGAATGCTTCTGGGTCTGTCGTTCAAATTTCATTCTTCGCGGCTTGGAAGGCCTTTTCTGCTGGCGGAGTCTGTGCGCCGCGAAGAATGACATTTGAACGACTGACCCTGCTCCCGGCCGCCGACGAGTTCGGCGTCGCGACGGTGATCGCTGTGGGCGTCGATCGCATTCTAGGGGGTGGACGGGGAACCAGGCAAGGGATCGCGAGCCAGACGCGATCGCGAGCGAAACCGCTCCTCCACCACAACGACACTGCCGAGTTCGCCGAGTTGTTTCGGGAATTGAGTTCCGTGGGCCGGGTGATGTCACAATTCGACTTGCTGATTGCGGCGCTGGCTCGACAACGGGGGCTGATCTTGCTAACTGCCGACCAGGATTTCCAGTCCGTCACCGGGCTTGATGTCGAGAACTGGTTCTGATCAAGGGGCCTATCGCAGATCGCGGTCCACCCATTCGCCGAGACGAATTCTCAATTCCGGAACGAATCTTTTTAGGGATATCACCATCGGTTCTCATTCAAGTGAATCCGATGCGCCATCCGGCATGACGAACGCAAAATCAGTTGAGCCAATTCTTCCGAGTTCAGCGACCTTTCCGCACCAATCCTGCAATTGGGCTGCGGCGGCGTGCGTGTTGATGTAGACGTTCCCGATCTGTGCTTTCGATCGATGGAACCGATCTTCATTCATCGCGATCACGGCAGTCAAAGTCCGTTCCGTCGCGATGCGCAACAATAACCCCGGACTGCTCGCGTCGAATTGCTTGAGCAATTTAATGAACGCATCTTTCCAGCTCGTGACGGGCTGCTGATGGTCACGAAACCGAATTCTCACGGGCGGAGTAATCGCTCGCTTCTCGTGTTCGATAGAAATGGACTCTCGACCAACGTCGCTCCAAATCTTGATTGCGCGCTGCGCGAGCGCACGGCCTCGTTCGCGGATTGCGTCCGGCGACCAACGCACGACGGTGGCGAAGTGGCGATTCAATACGAAGTGACTGTTGGCGACATCTCTTTGTTTGACCACGTATGGTCTATTCGACAACTCGGCGTTGTATTTCGTCAGCGTAAGATTCCCGAGCGTGTGCAGCAGGTGTGACGAATGCTCCTCTGCTCCGTCTCCGAGTTCGTGTTCCCACTCTGGAGTCAGCGTCTGCGGCAGCACATGCTCGATCTGCGCTCCAGAAAGTTCCGCTGGTTCTTTGTGATTGAACGAAAGCTCAAGCCTTTCGAGGATCAACCGGAGCCGTGCATTTTTCTCGGCGGTTGAATAGAGCGGGTCTGTTGCGAGCTTCACAGCAAATGCTTCGTCGTTGGGACAACGCGTTCCACCTAATTGTTTACGAAGTCCATCAACGAACGCCGAACCAGCACCGCCAGCCGCATCGAACACCGGCGGCAGCATTCGCCGCAACTGGTTGGTCGGCATACTGCAAATCGATCGACGAATCACGAACGACTCAAGCAAGTCCAGAGTCTCAAGCACTTGCTCGTGATTGAGCACCGGCCGAATGTTGCTGGAAGATTTGAAGCTTGGAGTCCGACAGGCCCGCAAGGACGAGGCGACTTGCCACTACGCCCTCCGCAACGGGCAGTTCGCATATCTTGCCGAACAGCGGGATTGGTATCTGCGACAAGGCTGGCCGGTGCTCAGCATCGACACCAAGAAAAAGGGAACCGTTGGGCAACTTTTTCCGCGCTGGAACGGCCTACACGGACTCGCTTCTGAAGGTGTGGGATTACGATTTTGCCTCGCAGGCGAAGGGGAAGCTTGTCCCGTATGGACTCTACGATTCTGCTCGGAACGAAGGTTTCGTGCTGTTGTCTCTTGGTGCCGATACCAGCGAAATGGTCTGCGACGCCATTTGGCGCTGGTGGCAAGTCACTGGCAAACAACACTATTGGCATGCCTCCGGGCTGCTTCTCCACCTGCCAGGGCGACGTACCCACCTCGATGATGCGGCTGCCCTCCACGAACCCATCTTTGGCCGGAATCCGTATCGGCCGCTCGCGCCAGCCGGTCGGGCGGCAGACCGTGCCCACTTGCACCAGCAGTCGGCGGGAGGTGGCGATGGACCGATCGTCCAACGGGGCGACCACGACGGAGGCAGATTGGTTGGCGCAGTCGACCGTCACGTCGCTCAACTTCTGCGGGCCGGCGCTGCCCGGGAAGCCGGTCGCACCCCGGGCCTGGGGAGCATCCACCAGGTACAGCCCGCGGGCAAGATCGGCCGTGATCTGGCCTGTCACGCTGCGGACTGTCTTCTTGACCGGATCGATGTATTTCGACAGGTCGACAGCGCTGCTCTTGGCTGGGTCACCGCCGTACTTGACCTCCGCGCGGCCCACGAGGTAGGCCAGCAGATCGACCGCGGCCTTGAAGGGACTGGCCTCGGGCATCGCTCCCTTGTCGCGGTTCGGATCCCAGGCTCCTTCTTCGGCGATCAGCGGTCAGCGGCGCTGGAAGTCCGGCGGCGCGATTGTGAAGCCGCTACTCCCCTTGGCACCGCGGTCGCTAATCGAGAAGTGCGCAACAGCCCCGTCGACGGAAACGTTGCAACCGAAGCAGAAAATACCGGACCCGAATAGGTTCGCGGGCCGCTCGTTGGCCTTCTCCTCACCCTCCACGGCAGTGATGACAACACGTACCGGGACCACAGATCTGTCGCGAGTTTCCCGCGCTCGTGGGCCTTTTCCAGGAAATCGCCCCAGCGCCGGTCCTAAGCCGTCTTCCCATCCGCCTGCAACTGCAGGGCGCGGGTGGCTGCGGCCAGAATCTGCGCTGACGAGAGTTGGTTGTCATCGAGTTTCTGAAGAAGTTCCGTGGCTGTGACGTCGTCGCCCAATGCGGGCCCGGTCACGCTGTCGTTGCGATTGCCGGTCGGCACGCTTTGCGGAGTCGGAGGCTGCCCCAGCGACCGCGCCGATGGCGGAAGCCCTGCCCCCAATGCAACGCCGACACAAAGCACGATGAGTCTACGGCCAGGAGCACTGACTGCCGACGAGAAAGCAACCATCATAGCGTCTCCTCGATGCGGCATCGGATCATGAATTGCCTTTCCGCGGAAACTGTGGTTCGTGGCTGTCGTCTTGGATTCTTTGCAAGACGCCGACAGTGTAAAATGGCCAGAACCGTAGGACCACCAACTTGAAGGAGTGATGAACCATGTACACGCGTAGGGCGTTCTTGACGACGGCGATCATTGGTTCCGCGGTTGGCGGCGCTCTGGGTTGGCGAACGCTCCTCAGGGCGGCGGACACGAAGCCGCTAGTCGTGCGCGATGCGAAGATCATTCGGGTCGGTGATCGGCGCAAAGGCGGGCCAAGCGATTCGTACCTGGAGATCGCGAGCCAGTCCGGACTGAAAGGTCTTGCCGGGCCGTTGCTGACGGAGCAGGTCGCGGCCTTCCCGGCGAACCTGCGCGAGTTGCTGGCGGGGCGCGACGCTGCCGCCCCTGAGCAACTCAACTTTGGTACGCTGTGGGCCGCGTGCCATCCCGGCAAGACGCTGGAAAGCTACGTCGACGGGAAGGATCCACTGACCGGCGCACCGGTGTGGGGCACGAAGCGGACGTCACGGCAGACGGAGACCGGCTGGGTGATTACGGCCCTGAGCGCGATCGACCTGGCGCTGTGGGACCTACGGGGCAAGGCGGTGGGACAGCCGGTCTGGCGGCTGTTGGGTGGCCAACGCCAACAGCTGAACGCCTACGCCAGCATGCTGGGCTATTCGGTCCAGCCGACCGAAGCGAGAAAGGCAGCCCGTGACATGTTTGACCGCGGATTCCATCGACAGAAGTGGTTCTTCATGAAGGGCCCCGCCGACGGAGTCGCGGGTCTTAAGCAGAACATCGAGCTGGCGCATGCGGTGCGCGAGGAACTCGGGCCGGAAGCGATCCTAATGTTCGATGGCATCCAGTACGTGTGGAAGTCGGTCGACGTCGATTACGCGATTGCGCTGGCCAAGGGGATTCTGCCGTGCCGACCGCACTGGCTGGAGGAGCCGTTGCGCCCCGACGACCTGGACGGCTACACTCGCCTGAAAGGCGAGACGGGGATCACGCTGGCCGCGGGCGAACACTGGTACACGCGCTGGAACGTCAAGCCGTTTCTGGATCGCGGGATTGTCAGCTTCGTGCAGTCAGATCCAGAGTGGTGCGGTGGGATCAGCGAATGGCTGAAGATCTGCGAGTTGGCCAAGAAGTATCCGGGCGTGCAGGTCGTTCCGCACGGGCACCATGTTCTGGCGGCTTCGGCTTGCGTGGCATCGCAAAGTGAGACGCTCTGCCCGATGTTGGAGTACCTGATCCAGTCGCGGGTGGCGTTCCAGCGTTGCCAGACCCGCCCCTTGGTGGCCGAAGCGGGAACCTTTGCGATGCCGGAAGAGCCCGGCCTGGGCCCATCCCTTGACGAGGCCCGATGGGAAAGGGTGTAACTGGCACTGCTGTGAATATCTTTGCAGCCAGCCAAAGGCTGGAAATACAAGCACGACGCGCAAGCGAGTGCGTCAGGGGTGGACCGGCAAGCGAAATCCAGACTCACTCGCTTGCGCGTCGTGCTTGTAAAATACCGGCCTCCGGCCCGTTTAAAGATGTTCCCAGCAGTGGGTGTAACCGGTGATTCACCGTCGACATGGCTTTCGCTGATGGTCGCTCTCGCGGGTGAAGAAGATTGGCAGGCTAGAAACGGTCCCGCCACACGCCCATTTGCTTTCCGCCCGGCCGTCTCCGGTTCTTGGTGCGAGCAACCTGCGTAGGTCAGGCTTTCCAGCCTGACGTTCTGCGGGCCGGTGTCAGGCTGGAAAGCCTGACTTACAAATCCGGTTCGAGGCCCACAGGTAGTGGCGCGTCTCGTCGCTGCACTGTACGGGCGCGTTGGCGGCGTAGAACAGCAATTCCCTTAGCCCGCTCCAAAGGCGAGCGGGCTAAGGGGAGAGATCGAACAAGCGGAGCGGCCTACGCCGCACAGGCACGGAGCCGTGGACGGTGCAAACTGACGCGATGGTCAGCATCGAGCCGATCCCAATTGATTCGGAGCGGCTCGCGTTCGATGGGGATGCGGGTCAGGACGAAGAATCCCATCTGAGCGATGGTGTCCACGGATTCTCCGGTGGCCTGCCCGTCATTCTGTGCCGCACGTCATTCACCGAGCCGGCACTTCTAGTAATCCGAGTGGCGGCTGTGATGCTTGACCACCAGAATCCGCAGGCAGTCTTCTTCGTGCCGGTAGTAGATGGCGTACGTTGACCACAGCCCACCGATTAGGCGCGGCCTGGATTTTGGAAATCGCCGCGCCTAACTCGCGCAGGAACCGTTCTCCCAAACCCGCGACGTGCTGCTGGTAGAATCGCACCGCGTCCAGAAGTTCCTCTTCGGCGTCGGGGTGATAGACGATCTTCACCCCAGAACTCGCCGTGCGGCGTCCATCACCTGCTCGTGGGAACGGCCGATTGCTTGGCCGGAAGTGAGTTCTGCGTCGCGACGCATCGCCTGCTGGATGGCATCTTGATCTTCACTGTCCGAACTCGGTAGGCCCTCGTCAATGCTGGCCCACAGCGTCTGCGCCAGTGTCACGCGGTCGACCAGCGGCAATGTCATCGCCGCCTGCAGCACTTCTTCGTTGGACATGAACATGAAAGCGATACGCACAGCGGCGTCAAGCCGCCGCACTCCAAAACGCCGCGGCTGGCCAGATAGAACCGGCCGGCCAAGTCGGTGTTCGCCAGGCTGGATGGTTTGGCCAGCGAAAGCGTCTCGTCGAGCATCTTGAGCATGCCGCAGAAATCGCGCTGGCCTTGTGGCGTGGGAAGGGGCCCCTCACCCAACGCCGTTAAGGATTTTACGCGGCTTGGTCTTGGCATTCGAGTTGAAGTAGTTTTAGTTTTTGGGTTTCTGTGGCCGCGGTTACCTTCGGTGGGCCGGCGGACGGTTCTTCTTTTCGTCGGGGATAGT
>JAPLNJ010001210.1 GCA_026692885.1 Planctomycetota bacterium
CCCATGTCCAGAACCTTGACCGTCCCCTCCGTGCTCAGCAGCAGGTTCGCCGGTTTGATGTCGCGGTGGACGACCCCGTGCGTGTGCGCGTACTCCAGGCCCTTCGCCGCCTGCACGATGCAGTCCAGGGCCTCTGCCACGCCGAGTGGTCCGCGGTCCTTGACGATCCGCGCCAGATCCTGCCCCTCCACGTACTCCATGACCAGGAAGTGCAGCCCGTGATCCTCATCAGCGTCGAACGCGGTGACAATGTTCGGGTGCAACAGTCGGGCCGCAGCTTTGGCCTCACGCTGAAAACGGCGGACGGCATCGGGCGATGACATGGCTCTTGGCGGCAACACCTTCAGGGCCACCACCCGATTCATGCCGCGATGACGTGCCTGGAACACCTCGCCCATGCCGCCGGCACCCAGTCGTTCCAGGATCACGTACTCTCGTAGCACCAGTGACTTGATCTTGCCTTGATACACGGCCGCCGCCTGGAACTTGGTCAGCTTGCCCTGACGAATCAGTTCCCGTGCTAGACCTTGGGCATCCGAGGGTCGTTTTTCGGCTGGGAGGGAACCCAACAGCGATGAAACCTCGGCGGCCGAAAGCAAACCGCTGCGGTTCAGGTTGTCGACGAAATGCTGCAGTGTGACCGACGTGTTGCAGCGTTCCCCGCGACGGGCAATCGCTCATGACTTCTCCTGCCCCGCCACTTCTTGGCGCAACATCTTGATTACTCGGTTCTTGTACACGAACACTGAGGCCACCTTGATCCCGAGTAGCTCCGCCACTTCATTGCCGGCCCGGCCTTCGACCGCCGTCCACCAGAACGCCTGCCAAACGTGCGGCTGAACGCGGCCCTTGATCTGGTCGCACGCCGCGCGAGAACGGCTCAGCTCGCGTTCCACTTCGTCGCCCAGTGCCTGGGTCAGCTCTTCAATACGAAGGCCGCTCGCGTCCGATTCAGCCAAGTTATTGAGACGCTCAACCTGTGCCGTGTCGCCGCTGCCCCGTGCCCCGGGCAGCGCCGCGCGTCGTCGAAAGTCGATGATCGAGCGTTTGACCACGGTGCTGAGCCAAGCGCGGAAGCTTTTCGCCGGATCGTATTCGAAAGTCGGCATCAAGCGGGCCAGCTTCTCCAGAACGACGGCCGCGATCTCCTCGGCATCCGCACGTTGCAGGTCATGGCGCAGGCACCAATTGACGATGATCGGCTGGTAACGGGCGAAGAACCGTCGCCAGGCTTCTTGATCGTGCAGGTCCCGAACCTTGCTCAACAAGCTCAGGCTGGTGCAGTCGTCAGGAGCGATGGAGCGTGATTCGTCAGCGGACATCGCGTGTGACCCGGCGCATCAGCCGCCCCTCCAGAGTGAATGATGTCGTCTCCGATCCGTCCGGTAAGCGGGTCTATGTTACCGCAAAGGGGAGTCGGTGTCATCCGGCAACAGGGCGGCATGACGTCAGGACCCCATTTTCTACGTGGACCCCGCGTCTTCTCGGCATTTTCCCGTTTCTTCGCGTTTGCTGTTAGGTCCTCCCGTACTACCTCTCAGAACGGCTTACACGATTCGTTCGATCCGCCGGCTCAGAAGGCCGGCTGTCGCGGCACTCACGAGGCGTATCCACAGGAGTACCAGTCATGTTTTTTTGGTCAGTCACAACACAGCGGGCACGAAAAATCCACAACGCACATCGTCGCGCGCGTCTGCTTGGCCGACGTCGCCTGCTCTTGGAACAGCTTGAAGACCGTCAACTCCTGGACGCAGCTTCGATGCTTGTGGCAAACGCGTTCCGCACCCCGGACGCTGTCAACGGGAATGTTGGCCACGAATCGGACGACATTCGTTCTCCCGCCGACACGCACCACACATGGCTCGCGCAACGCGACACACCGTTGATCCACCCCGACCAAGTGTTTTACCTGGACACCCAGGGGGCTGCGGCGGTCGACTACGACGGCCCGATTACCGTCCCCGACATCGATGTGCCGCAGTTCTCTGCTGAACCGTTTGGCCTAGCGGGCCGCGAGCACGACATCCTCAGTCGCGTGATCAACATTCTGAACGATGAGTTCTCGGAGACAGGCATTCACTTCACCGATCAACCCCCGTCGCTCGAGGTGCCGTTCTCGGCGATCTACCTCGGCGGCGATAATCGTCGGTTCTCGGACCACGGCTCCTTCTTGGGCCTCGCGGAGGAGGTCGATGTTCGGAACCAGAATCCGAACGACAAGGCGTTTGTCTTTAGCGATAATGTCGCCGCACACAGCAACATCGGCGATGAAGAGTCCGCCGCGGATTGCCTTGTGGAGGTGATCTCGCACGAGTCCGCGCATTTGCTGGGCTGGTCGCATCCTGCCGACGACGCGGACCTCCCCGCGCTTGATCGCGTGGCGTTGTCGATTCCGACGTTACTGAGTCCTGGAGATGGCAGTACCGGTCAGTCAACCCGGCCGACGTTTAATTGGTCTACGGTAAGCGGTGCGAACACCTATCGAATCCTGATAGCAACCAGTGCGGCGGCGCTGCCCACCGGCTCTGCCAACCCCGTCAGCAGTTCCAGCCTGCTGATCAATAGCACCGCCTCCAGTACATCCTTCACGCCCAGCGCGGGCACATTGACCGATGGCGCGACCTACTATTGGGAGGTCCGCGCCGGCAATTCCACGACCGGTGACGGCGGAATCTGGTCGACTCGACGTAGCTTCACCACGCAGCCCGCGGTGTTGACTACCCCCAGCTTGACCAGCCCTGCCAGCGGGGCCACGGGCCAAGCGACGACCCCGGCGTTCAACTGGTCCGCGATCAGCGGGGCCAACAACTATCGGATCCTGGTGGCGACCACGGCGGCGGCTTTGCCCACGGGCGGCGCCGATCCGGTGAGCAGCGCCAGTCTGCTGCTCAACGCGACCACCTCGAACACGACCTACACGCCGGCGAGTGGGCTGCTGAGCAATGGCTCGGTGTATTACTGGGAAGTGCGGGCCGGGAATTCTTCGAACGGAGCGGCCAGCGTCTGGTCCGGCCAGCGGAGCTTCACCACGCAGCCCGCGGTGTTGACTACCCCCAGCTTGACCAGCCCGGCCAGCGGGGCCACGGGCCAATCGACGACCCCGGCGTTCACCTGGTCCGCGATCAGCGGGGCCAACAACTATCGGATCCTGGTAGCGACCACGACGGCGGCCTTGCCCACCGGCGGCGCCGATCCGGTGAGCAGCGCCAGCCTGCTGCTCGACACGACCACCTCGAACACGACCTACACACCGGCGAGTGGGCTGTTGAGCAACGGCGCGGTGTATTACTGGGAAGTGCGGGCGGGGAATTCTTCGAACGGCGCCAGCGGGATTTGGTCTGTCAATCGTTCTTTCACGACCGTGCCGGGGACACCCGGCGGAGATCAGTATGAAAACGACAATACGGCAAGCCAAGCCCAGCCAATTGTTACTGGCGTGACGCAGATCCATAGCATACACGTGGTCGGGGACGTGGATTGGGTCAAGTTCACCCTCACGGCGCCCTCGGAAGTGTCGATCGTAACCGACAGTTCATTCAGTAACATCAAGGAGCTGACGCTTTTCGGCCCTGATGACTCTTCGACGCAGAAAACCTACACTAATGACACGTACGGAATCGGGCAGTCCGCCCGTCTCTTTTTCAACGGCTCCGACGCCTTGGGAGTTGGGACATACTACGTGCGCATCAACGAGCTGGGCAATGATGCGACGGTGAGCAATTATTCCCTCCAAGTGACCATCACCCCGGCCGTGAGTATCAACCTTCGCGGTGGCGGGTCCGGACCGATCGATCCGGCGAAGCCGACTTGGGTTGTTGTTCACGGTCGAACCGACAGTCCCGATTCTCAAAAGATCGGCGGTCTCGTTGCAGCGATCGACACATTCTCGACGACCGATCAGGTCCTAGTGTTGGACTGGCGCGTCTTGGCAGCAGACAACAGTTCCGCCGTCGGAGCGGTGATCACCGGTGCCGAGGACTGGATCAAGCCGGTTGCCACATGGGCGGCCAGTCGTTTGACGACTCTCGGCTTCGCGGGGGCCAATCGAAACAACCTCAACCTCATCGGTCACAGTTGGGGCAGCTACGTGTGTGCCGAGATCTCTGAACGGCTTGGATCGGTTAACACGATTGTGGCCCTCGATCCAGCGCGTGACGGTGCTGGCTCCTACGACCCGGACCATGGAGAGGTCGACTTTAAGACCTACTCTCAGTTCTCCTGGGCTTTCCACGGCACCGATCTTCAAATTGGGGTGTTGGCTGGATCACGAGTAACGCCCAGCACGGCGGATGAAGCATTCGTAATGATCGGAAGCAATCACTCGGAGGTCGTTACAGTCTTTGCCGATCTGCTAAGTAATACCGGTGCAAGGCAGTACTTCGGCCTAGAACATGTCTTGAACCATGTGCCCGGTGTCTGGAATCTCAATCGTTACGATTCGGATGGCGTTGCCAACACCGGAGGGACCTATGAAGCCGTTCTCCAGACAAATGGAGCTGTCGCTGATTCGGTCACGTACTTTGATTCGAGCGGAGAAGGCGTCCACTCTTTCAATTCCACCCAACTGACTAACGGGGGCTTTGAGAACGGGACGTTGAGCGGATGGACCGTTACGGCCGGTGGCCAGTATCCGAAGCTGGTGACGGCCGCACCGGCGAGCGGGACCTACGCCCTGCAACTCGGCGACGGCGGCAACGGCCTGGGGAGCGGCAACACGGCCTGCATCCAGCAGATTGTGACTATCCCCGCGGCCACGGTTTCGCCGACCCTGAGCCTAAAGTACAAGGTCGAGGGCACAGACGGAGAGCAGTACGACTGGATGAAGGTCTACGTCAACGCTACCCAGATCGCCAGTTGGTCCACCGACACCAGCGGCTGGAAGACCTTCACCTATGACCTGTCCGCCTTCAAGGGCCAGAGTGTCACGCTAAAGATCAGCAGCTGGACGATGGACACAATCGCCCCGGTCAACTACTTTCTCGACGACATCAGCATCGTGTTGGCGAACGGCGGCTTCGAGAACGGGACTTTGAGCGGTTGGACTGTCACGGCCGGTGGGCAGTTCCCGAAGGTGGTGAGTGGCGCCCCGGCGAGCGAAGCCTACGCCCTGCAACTCGGCGACGGTGGCAGCGGCCTGGGCGGCGGTAACACGGCCTCCATCCAGCAGACCGTAACCATCGTTGCGTCCACGGTCGCGCCCACTCTGAGCCTGAAGTACAAAGTTGAGGGCACCGACGGAGAGCAGTACGACTGGATGAAGATCTTCGTCAATGCCACCCAGATCGCCAGTTGGTCCACCGACACCGGCGGCTGGAAGACCTTCACCTATGACCTGTCCGCCTTCAAGGGCCAGAGTGTCACGCTAAAGATCAGCAGCTGGACGGTGGACACAATTGCCCCGGTCAACTACTTCCTGGATGATGTGAGCATCATCGCCTGACGGGGCCGAGCGGTGGGTGGTGCAGGAAGAAAGACGCTGACGCAGACGACTGCCGAATTCTCTCCAGACTTCTCGTGGTTGTCTATCTTTTTCGGGCCCCTGAGGCTGTCGGCTGACTGACGGCGTCAGTCTGAACGGGCGTTTTAACGGGGGCTTACCCGAACGGAGGCGTCTTTGCTCCGACGTGTCGCGACCGAGAGCCAGCGGCGGGCGCCGGGGACGTCGAGGAGGTAGGCGGCGAGGGTTTCTCGCTCGACCCAGGGGGGCATCAGGGGCTGGAACTTGCTGAGGCGGTAGTTGGGGAGCGCGGCGGCAACGCCTTGCCAGAATTCGGCATTGTCCCAGAAATCGGGATCGGCAAGTTGCTCGCGGGCGGCGAGGAAGCGTTCCATGTTCAGCGTGTCGCCGCGAAGTGTGATGGAGTAGTTGTCGGGGATGATGGACCAGCCGGGCTCGGCAGCTGAAAGGGCGTAACGCAACGTGGAATTGATCCGGCCACCGGCGAAGGTCCACCACTGGAGCTCGCGGTCGGATATCTGGATGCCGCTACGCCCTGGCTGCAGGACGCCCCGCATCTTGGATCGCTCCTCATTCAACAGCATGGTGGCTTCGGGGGTCAGGTAGCCGTAGACTTCCGTCGAAGTCAGGACCTCCAGAATCTTCTGGCACACGGCTTGGCCGAGGAACTGGGGCAGGTAGCCGCCCCAGGTCGGCTGGCGGCCGCGCGGGGCGGGATCGACGATGACACGCCGCTCGTCATGCCGGATCTGCATCACGACCCAGGCACGGCCGGCAAGTAGGAAACAACTGATCTGGTCGACGAGTTGATCGACGAAGGATTGATTCAGGGTGCCCAGGGGTTGCCCGGCCTGAGTCTCGACGGCGTAGCTCTGGGGACTGGAGAAGACCGCGTACAGTTCCATGAAGTTGCGGCGCCCGAACCGCTTTTCGGACTTGGGGCCGAGAACCAGCCTCCCGCTGGCCAGCACGAGCGAATGGTCCTGTAGCATCCAGGCAATCAGGCGGTCGAACTCATCGCGCGGAATGCCGCGGAAGTCGGGGACCCCGGACAAGTGCGCCCAGGCGGCTTCGACGGGGACACCATCACTGGCCAACGCTAAGGCCAGGATCTGGTGAATCAGCACCGGCCAGCACCGGTCGCTGACATCCACGCTCTCGACCCAGCCGGATTTGGCCAGTTCGATCAGCGCAATCGCCTGGAGCACGCCCTCGCTGGTTTCACAAAAGAACGTCGTGTTGGCCACCTGACCGGCGCGGCGGCCTGTGCGGCCCATACGTTGCAGGAATGAGCACACCGTGTCCGGTGCCTCGGCCTGCAACACCCGGTCTAGGTCCCCGACGTCGATGCCCAATTCCAACGTCGATGTACAGACGATGCAGGCATCGGAACCACAATTGAAGCGTTCTTCGGCGAGTAGACGCTCCTCCTTCGAGACGGCGCTGTGGTGGACGAAAACGTCGGTTCCGGCCCGCCGTATATGCTCGGCGACGGCCTCGGTCACCGACCGCGACTGGCAGAAGAACAGGCTCTTGCCGCCCTTGGCGACTTGGGCGGCGTCGTCTGCGATTTGGGCCAAGCCCGGTCGATGGACGACCAGCAACTGGCGGCGGCCGGGCTTCTTTGGCGGGTCCACGACTCTGCCAGACCGCTGAGACGTCCCCTGGAGCCAACCGAGGATTGCATCGGGGTTGCCCACTGTCGCGCTTAGTCCGATTCGCTGGACATCATGGCGCGACAGCCGAGCGATTCGCTCCAGCACGCTCATCAAGTGGGCCCCGCGGTCGGTCCCGGCCACCGCGTGGATCTCGTCGATGATCGCCACTCGCAAGTCGCCGAACAACTTGGCAGTGTTGACCCGCGGCGATACCAGCATGACCTCCAGCGATTCCGGGGTCGTCATCAGCAACTCGGCCGGCTCGCGCAGGAATCGCCGACGTTCGTGGTCCGTCGTATCGCCATGCCAGACAAAGTGGTGCAGGCCGACCATCTCGGTATACAGGCCGAGCCGCTCCGACTGATTGTTCAGCAAAGCCTTGATCGGAGCGACATAGATGGCACCGACCGCCTCCGGTTGGTCCGCGACCATCCCGGACAGCGTCGGGAACATGGCGGCTTCTGTCTTGCCGCCTGCGGTGGGAGCCAGAACGATGGCGTTCATCCCGTCCAGGATCGCCTCGCCGGCCTCCTCCTGGACCGGCCGCAGGCTTGACCAGCCCAGCCGGGCCACAATGGCCTGTTGCAGTCGCGGCGAAAAGCGGGCGAACACGCTCATCAAGTTGTCTCCAGCGAAGAAGACCGCCGTTCGACGTTCGGCAGCCACAACAATACCCAGCCGTCACTGTCGCCCCCGCCGGCCTCGTGCCGGTGGAGCGTAGGTTTCCGCACTAAGAGGCACGCGCCACATGACTCCCATTCCTGTCCGCCGCTTTCGCCGGTTTCGCTGCTCCGCGGCGAAAGCGGCGGACAGGGTCGGTGCTGTGGACGACGCTCGTAGTTCAAAATCCTTGGCACTACCGAGGCAAGCTCGGTAGGGGCCTGATTCCAGCGTCGCGGAATTGTGCAGTCAGCGATTGCACAATCCGGACCGCCGCCCGACGGCCTTGGCTTCACCAGACGTCCTCTCTTGGCACCAACCCAGCCGGTTCGTCGTCCGCGACCTGGGGCTGAATGCCTGTCAGGACGTGTTCCTCCTCGGGCCGTAACTCGGTTGGCGTGAAGCCATAATCGGCCGCAGGGTCGTAGTCGTCCTGTTCATCGACCAAGTCCAACTGCGTCACGAACTCGCGCAGGAACTGACGCGGCACCACACCGACGTCGCCTTTGAAACCGGTGGTGACGTCGGCGACCAAGCGTTCGACGAAGGCCGTACTGACCCGGGCGTCGCGCCGGGCTGGATCTCGCGATGGAAACAGCTCGCGCAGCCGCAGGGCCACGGCCTTCAGCCGCTCGGCATCGAACGGGGACAGTTCAAGCTGCGCCTGACGCAGGCTGGCGAACCGGCCCTGCTTCAAGAACCGGATGCGGTCGTGCAGCGGGGCCAGTCCAGCGACGCCCTGGCGGGTATCGAAGAACTCCGGCGTGCCGGTGAAGATCCAGAGCAACCCTGGGTAGGAACCCGCGGCATCGGCGATCTGGCGAATCCCGTTCAGCGACTTGTGCCGCGAGTCCTTCCGCATCCGCAGGATCGTCTCGGCCTCGTCGATCACGATCACCAGCCCGGCATAGCCGGCGGCCTTGACGATCTCCAGCACGCCACGCAGATAGTCCAAAGCATCCCGGCTGCCGATGTCGCCTTTGATCCCGGCCAGCTTCTTGGCCGACGACGCGACGTTGCCGCTGCCGCTCAGCCACGAGATCAAGGCACCGGCCTCCGCCACGTCGCCACGTTGCTTCAGATCGAAAATCGTCTGTACCACGCGGACGAAATCCTGGGGTGCCTGACCGCCGGTGAGGGTCGCCAGGTCCTCGTCCAGCCGCTGCCGCACGCGGTCGTCGAAATCCGCAGCCTCCTCGTCCACTCCGGCCGCAATCAACTTCTCCTCGACGTGTCCGATCCAGCGGTCCAGGATGTCCCCTAACGCCCCACGCGGACAGGTCTTGGTGCTCAATTCGGTCACGACCTTCCGGTACACATCGTCAAAGCGGTGGAAGTGCAGGTCGTTATCCGATACCACCACGAAGCTCGTGGCAAACCCTTGAGCTTGCGCGTCGAGTGCAGCCAGACGGGCCATGAAGGTCTTGCCGCACCCGTATCCGCCACGGAAGAACTTGATGGTGCCCTCGCCGTTGCGGGCCAGTTCGATCTGACGCTGCACTTCGCCACGTTGCTTCTCGATGCCGACCGCGAAGGCGTCGATGCCGCGTTCCGGTACGAGTCCCTTGCGCAGGGCTTCGAAGACGTGTTCCTTATCCTTCGTGGTCAGTCCGCTCATGGTTGTTTCTCTTCTCCTGCCGTCACACAGTTTAGCTTCGGCCCTGCGAGCCGTCCCGCCCCGCCCTGGCACTGCGCGCCGCCCCCGCCGAGCTTGCTCGGTGGAGCGAGTGATTCTGCACTACAGCGAAGCCAACCACCGCCCCACGCCGCCGATCCCGCCGCGAAGCGGCGGGATCGGCGGCGTGGGAGGGTTCTTGGAGCCGCCTTCTAGTGCAAAATCATGGGTTCCACCGAGCAAGCTCGGCGGGGACCCAAGATACGGGAACCTCGCATAGTGCAAAATCATGGGTTCCACCGCACCCAGAGGGTACTAGGCTCGGCGGGGACCCACCTCACTTCTCGACCACATATCGCTTTACTCCTCCAACCGCATCGATCCGCACGCTGAACGGCACCTTCTTGGCCAACTCTTCAAACCGCATCGAGAACCGGCGTAACGCCCGCTGGCCGCCCAGCATGGCCGCAGCCTCGGTTTCCGTCACCTCACCATGCGAGGCAAGCTGCTGGAACACCCTGCGCACACCGTCATCCGGCAACTGCTCCAGCCAGTCCAGCCGCTGCTCGACCGTGCCGACCACTGTCGGCTCCTGCGCGGCTGGCCTGGTAACCGCCACGGCAAACCGCGTGTCCACCGCGAACGGCGCCAGGTCCGCCTCGGCACCCGGGTGATACAATTCGACCAGCACCCGCGCGTCGGCCGTGCCGGACAGCCGGAAGAACAGCTCGAACGACTCTCCGACCGTGGCCATGATAGCCCCTGCCTCCAGCCGCGCGCCGCCGCGGGTCTGGCACAGTTCGACCTGGACATCGGCAGCGCCGGCCACGCGGAGCCCAAGTTCGATGTCACGAGGCCCGCCGAAATCCAAGCCCAGCTGCGACTGGACGGCGGCCTTCGCTTCCATGCAGTGCAACCCGGCGACGCCTTCTCGGGCCGTGGCTGTCAGAATATACTGCAACGCGGTGCCCCCGGCTGCGGCACGGTGGGACAGGGTGAGCACCGGAATCACCCGTTCTTGCAGGCTGTTGCCGCCATGCGCAAAGCCCAGCGAACGCCGTCCGGTCTCGTACACGGCCGTCGATTCGGCAAACATCAAGTATCCATCGGCCCCCTCGTAGCCCAGGTCCGCCATCGCTACCCGCACTTCTCCGGCGTGGTCTTCCGCTACCGTGGACCAGACGTATCGTGGTTTGGGATCGGACTTGCGTCCGTGAGTCTGCGGCGCCCGTGTTGTCTCGTCGAGCAACAGAAAGCCGTGGTCCGCGGTGAACACGAAACGCCGCACGCCCGCATCCCGGAGAAGCCGCCAGGCCGCCCGCAGCTTCTGCATCACGTGGTCGAAGACCGCCGGGCCGGCCCCCTTTTCGCCCGCATCGTCGATTTCCCGGCTATGGACGATCAACAGTCGAGCGCGGGCGACCGCTTGTTTCAGGCTCGTCGCGTCGCGAGTCAGCACTTCTTCCAGGCTCAGCCACGGGCACGTGCTGCCGCCGACGCGGTCGTGCATCGCGCGCTTGCGGCTGTCTGGATCGTAAACCCGAAACTCGCCCGTCGAGAATCCTGCGACAGTCCCGTCCGACAGCGCCGGTCGCAGCCGCCCACTGGCCACGACGGGCGCCAGCACGTTCATCCCCACTTCGGTCACCGTTGGCAACTCGGCCAGCCGTGCTCGCAAGTGCGTCGTGGTGGCCGGCGTGTCGGCCAACGCTCGGTAGAGTTCTTCTCCCATTTCGTACCGCAGCGCATCCACGACGAACAGGGCGGTCGTCCCCGATTCCTTGGTCATCGGCCGAACCACGTCATCAAACAGGGTTCGCTGCTGCAACGAAGCTGGCGGCAGGAATCCGTGTTCCACGCACACGCGATTGAAGTCGCGAGCCCACGTGTCGGCCCAATCTCGCCACAGCTTCCGCAAGCCATCCAGGCAGTTGCGCAGGGTCTCGAACTCCGGGATCTCCGGATACAGCAAGGTCAGCCGCCGTTGTTCCAGGTGCCGATGCAACTGATCGACGATCGCGCCTCGCTCGCGATACTGCTCGACTGCCGCCTCCAATCCCGCCGGCGATCCCAGTGACGGCCCGGCCGCATCCAGAGCCTGACCCAGGTGAGCCGCCGCGCTGATTAACTCCCAGGCCGAATGCCTTTGCAGATCGCCCCGGAGCCAAAACGAATTGCCATCGACCCGACCGTGCGACCAATCGTGGGCTGCGTCCCAACGTCGTTCGCTCAATGCCTTGAGAGCCGCCTTGAGGATTGCGTCTTCCTCGAACCGGAACGTGTCGCTCGTCCCAAGTTCTTCGGCTTGGGCAGCGTCAATCTCTTCTGTCAACCAAGCCTCTGTTTCGTCGGCTGTGCGTTGATAGAAGGCGGGTTGCCGGTCGCGCAGATGGTCCGCCAGTTCCCGACACGCTTCCCTGACCCGTCGCGGCAATTCGCGAATTCCCTGCAGGCGAGGTTCTATGGGGCTGCGTCGCAGGTCGTCAACATACTCGACACACAGTGCCCAACTAGCCGCCGCGAACGCCATGTCCTCCGCCCGCAGCGAGCCACTCGGTAGGCAGGCGTCACGCCAAGCGGCAGCCAACCCCGTGCCCGCGGTCAGGCGATCCCAGACCGCATCCTGACCAGTCGGGGACTTTACTTGCCCGGCCACAAAGCCACCGGTCAGCAGATCATCAATCACGGCGGCTAAGCTCATGGCTCGCAAGTGTGCCGACAGCCCACCGTCGCGATCGTCGAGGATCGCGGCCAGCCAGGCATCAGCAGCATCGAGCGTAAGCTCGCCCTGTTCGAGAAAGGCGGCAATCTGCTCCGGCCGCACTCGCCCGGCCGCCGCTTCGGTGACCAGGGTGGGAAGTGCCTTCCGGTAGCGAATCCCCGCAATATAGAGCTCCAAGAGCGGCGAGGCATGAACCGCCTCTTCGGTGAAGCCGGGCAGATGGATCAGCAGGCTGGGCCGGTCAATTCCGCCGGTCAAGGTCTCCAGGGCCAGCATCAGTTCCAAATGGCTGCCGCGGAAAGCCTGCACCTCGTACGGCACGTTTCCAGACGCTCGCAGTTTGCGCAGGTTGTTCACGAAATCGGAATAGTGGTTGTCGACGTCCAGCCATAGGACGACCCCGCGTTTACGAACCCAGTCGCGCAAGTCCGCTTCGAGCACGGCGGAGACGGGGCCTAGGGTGGCGGGCATCGACTGTCCTGCGGGGTTTGTAGTGGAAAATCAGGGCTTCCACCGAGCAAGCTCGGCGGGGAGCAAAGATTGTACGGGAACTCGCATGTAGTGCAAAGTCAGGGGTTCCACCGAGCAAGCTCGGAGGGGACCAGATGCGATCCCCATCTCCTCCGAGCTTGCTCGGTGGGATGACGATTCTGCACTACGCCCGCACCCCATCCCCATCCCGCCCCCGCCGAGCTTGCTCGGTGGAGCGAGTGATTCCGCACTACGCCGCACCCCATCCCCTCCCGCCCCCGCCGAGCTTGCTCGGTGGAGCGAGTGATTCTGCACTACGCCCGCGGAATCACACCCAAGTCATATTCGCTAAACGTACCAACGTAGTAGCTGGACCGAAAGACGGGCTTCATCCCGCAGGCGTACGCAAGATTGTTCATGTAACCCAAAACGACCTGCTCCGGCGACTCTTCCAACTTGCACCCCAGCGCCAGATGTATGTGGTCTGGTACGATCGCGGCTCGTGACAACAAGTGCCCTTTGGCCTCGCTGGCTTTGAGGATCATGTCGCGCAGACCCGCCAGCACCTCGTCACGGATCTCCATGTACCGCTCGTCGTTGACGATCACAATATGCAGGTTGTACCAGTACTCGGCGTGCGAGGTACGCCGGGGCTGCGAGAGGTCGACCTCCGGCCGGAAGATCTGGTATTTCTCCAATCGCTGCTGGACGCGCGGGTCGGCCATGGGGTGATGACTCAGTTGTGTCGCCAGGTACTGCTCCAGTTTTTCCCGACGCGTCGAGCCGATGCTGCGGAGGGAGTAGTTGCGGCGGAACGGTCTTGACATCGTGCCGTGGAGCAGATGCTGGAGGCGGCCTTTGACACGCTGAACGATCAGCAGCGGCGGCACCGAGGGACGCGTGCTGATCAGGAACTGAGAGACGTTGGGGGCCTGGAATTCGTGTTGCAGGATGCGGATGTGGTCGGGTTCGTTCAGCTGTTTGAGTTCCTCCAGCCAGGAGAAGTCCGGGGGCTGGGCGCGCCAGAAGACGCTGTAGGACCAGTCAAGCTGGTAGGCGGGGTCGCTGGAGTTGTCGGGTGTGTAGATGGGGTTGGGCATAGTGCAAAATCATGGGTTCCACCGCACCCGGAGGGTACCCGGCTCGGAGGGGACCGGGACGCTACACCAACCGGATGCGTGCGCCTGATTCGATCTGTTTCAGGAGCCGTTTGCGGATCTCGTCGAGGAGTGCGTCGAGTTCCGCCTCGTTGCTGACCTCCCGATTACGCAGTGATAAATCGATCTTCACGATCAACGGATTCTCGTCCTCGCTCAGCAGTTGGTCCAGCCGATCATTGGCCTCTTCTTCCGCTCGGCCGAGGGCGATTTGGAACGGGTCTCTCAGTGCGGACAGAGCCGGCGCAACTGCCTCGGCCGTGGTGGCCGTAGTGACTTGGGCCAGCGGCCGGAGGACCTGGTGGGCTTTGTCGCCGGACAACGTGCTGAACCCGGACCGGGCCTTGACGCGAGCACGGGACTGCTCGGCCTGCTGTTCCTGCCACTGCAGCAACCGCGTGCGTTCGGCGACGTAAGCTTGGCGGACCGTTGCCAAGTCTGGCTCCAATGCAACGATGTCCCGCCACGGGCGTTCCGTTGCCAGGTGCTTTTCGATGCGCTGAACGGCGGAATCGGCGTTCGCGGTCAGAGCGTTCACCTCGCGCAATTGCGCAGCGTGGTAGTCACGCACGTCGGCTGCCGCCCGAACCGCTTGGAAGGCTTCCGCCGTCAAGTCCGCGTCGAAAATGTTCAGCATCTGCACCCCGTCGTTCAACGTGTCCAGATGCTTCTTGACCATCTTGACGGTCGGTTTCGTCTGCCGGCAGCCCCGGACGCATTGTTCGAACGCGTCGCTCAGCTTGGTCAGTTCGGCTGGAGCTTCGGGCCTGCCGGGCAAACGGTCGAGCCGTGTCACCACGTCTCGCAACCGTTGGGCCTGCAGCGGGAATTGCGACGCTACCGCGTCGGCAATCAGGTGATCCTCGCGGTCCAGACGCAAGTGCAACCGCTGTTCGAAGAACTTACAGATTCGGGCTCGCACCTGCGGACCGATGTCGTCTTTGCCAGCCGGGAAGAGATCGACGCGACGGAAAGGCCGGTCCTTCTCGAATACCTCACGGATTCCCGCGTCCCGAACCGCAGTAATCTCCGTGCCGTCCTCCAGTTTGACCCGCAACTTGCCGGCGCGTAGCAACCCGGCCACGCAGGCTTTGACCGTGCTGGCGGCGTAACCGTAGGGCGGTCCGCCGAAGTGGGCCAACAAGGTACTGCCGCCTACGCCATCCTCGGCTTCGATGTGTTCCTGCACCCGCCGCGGAACCACGCCGCTGCAGGATGACACGTAGCGGCCGGAGTCAAGTTCCAGGATGCCAAGTGCGTCACCCAGGAACTTGGTCGAGGGGCCGGAGAGTTCCGGTTCCAGGAGTTGCAGCAGTTCGCTCGGCTCGATCGCAGTGCCGACGAAATGCGGGAACAGATCGGGCAGAATCTTGGTCGCGGCGGCCAACAACGCCGGCGCGAAGGTGACACCGTATTCCTTGGCAGCCAAGCCTCGCCCGCGGAAGTAGATCCGTCCGGCCATCCAGGCCGCCGCGACTGCCTCACCAACCTTCACCTCCAGATCCTCAGCCCGGTTCTTCTCTTCCTGGAGGAGCAGCTTGCGCGATGGGCTGAGGGAGTCGCGTCGAGGATCGTATTTCTTGAGCATGCCGCTGGACTTGGAAAGTTCTCGAACCAGATGGTCGACGTTCTCCGTGTCCCCGCAGACCCAGAGCAGTCGGTCACGGAGCGCCGTTTCGTCGCTCCGTTTGACCCAGGTGCTGTCGGTTCGTTCGGCGCTGGTCAGAAAGCGGAAATCCACCCGCACCGCCGCTTCGTCGCGCGGATCGGCGAGCACCGTGTTGTCAAACCCGCGCCCGTCGGAGAACACGCCCGCCCACGGGAACGGCCGGCTTTGGAGCTTCGGGCGTTCGGGGGAGGCGAGCAGCAGCTTCAAGGCACCTTGCACGATCTCGCCGATGGTTTCGCGAGCCACGCCGATGTCGCGGCGTTCACGCTCCCACTCCTCGCCAGCCGACGACTGGATCTTGTAGCCCTGCTTTTCCGAGTAGCCCAACAGGTTGCGCCGCCGCAGTACTTCCAAGGCTTCGATCACGTCGCTGACCTGGCTGCCGCGATCAAGGCGGTCGTACAGGCATTGGGAGACCAGCTTCGCATCGGTGGGCACCGTCTCCTGGATCAATTCCAGCAGGGCCACGACCTTGGCACACCGAGTCAACAGACCCGAGGCGTCGTCGGCACATTCGTTCAGGACACGGGCCATGCTGGCTTGGACATCCGAGTCGAGGGCCGTGTGCTGGACCTCGTAGATCTGGTCCAGGGTGACGAGCGCGCCGACGGGCTGGTCGGCAAGCTTCTGATTGCGGAACAGTTCGCCGAGCAGTTGGAGCAGGCCGCGGATGGCCTGGTCGTCGCCCTGGGCGCGGGCCGAGCGAGTGCGGAGGGCGCTGGTGATCTGGAGGATCAGGTCGATGTGCCCCGGCAACATCGGGTAGACCTCGACGAACTCCTCCGCCGTCACCTCCTCGCACTGATAGGCGAACAGCTTAAGGTCCGCACGGTGCTTTTCGAACAGCGTCCGCAAGTCCGCCTCGACTTCGGGCCGCTTCTGAAGCAAACGCCGATGCACCACGTCGCGGATGTTCGTCGGCGCGAGGTGGACGCGGAGCTTGGGTGGGAAGCGGTCTTTGGCCCAGATCAAGAACGAGTCGTCCGCCGCCTCGTCCAGCTTCTGTTGGCCCAGCGCCAGCAGCCAGACCTTGCCCTTGAGACGCGTCCCCAGTTCTGTGGCGAAGGCCCGCAAGCGATCCACCCGGTCTTTGTTCGACAGGACGTACTGAGACACTTCGTCGACGACCATGAACAGCGTGGCGCCGACCCGGCGAAAGCGGAGCATGTCCCGGATAGCGGCAACCGCCTCTTCCGGCGATTCCGAGCGTTGGTGGCTGCCGGCCCGGCTCGTGTACCAGCTCATGGGGTCCGTATACCGCTCCGGGTACATGACGGACAGGACCAGCGAGAAGTCCTCCTCGGCCAGTGCCTTGTCCTTCACCTCATCCCAGGGACGACTGAGCACCTGGCGGGATGTCTCCTGGAATCGTTCCCACTCGCTGTCGCGTTCCAGCTTCAATTCGAAGTCCGCGACCAACGGGTCCGTGCTACAGTAGCCAAGCCGGCGTTGCACCTGGCGGACCGCGGCGGAGTGGATTTGCTCGTTTTCGCGGGCCACACCGCCGATGTCAAAGACCACGGCCAGCGGGTCAATCTTCTGCCGCAACGCTGCCCAAGCATCGCGGAACTCGGACGCCAAGGGCGCCATGTCTCGCTTGAGCATCGCTTCGGCCAGCGACCGGCCGTCGGGCAGCGCGATCCCGTCCAACGCCAGTCCGAGCAGCTTGGCGAAGATCGACTTGCCGGAGCCGTAGAACCCGGAGATCCAGACGCACGGCAGGTCGGTGCCGCCGGCCTTGGCCAGTTCCGCCAGGATGCCCTTGAGCAGCCGGACGTATTGCTCGTGAATTCCATCCGGGACACGGCGGTGGTTAGGGTGATTCTCCGGCCAACCACCGGTGATGATGTATTCCGAGACTTCGTCCGAGAGCTTCGCCGGATTCTGCTCGTGAAAGTAGACGACCGGCGGGATGTCCCGCGTCACGTCGGCTGCAAACAGTTGGCGGATCAACATGGTGTTTCTCACGAGTAGATGCGGGGTCGGTAATCGCTGTCCGGATTGATGATGCCCATGAACGACAGACCGGTCGGGCCGCGCCGTTCGCCCGGATACAGCAACACGACTGGGACATTGCGAGTCTTGCCGTCCAGGTGTTTCAACAGTGCGGACGAACGATAGAAGGGGTACATACCCCCGGCGCGGCCGATGATCGCCAACATCCGGTCCACACGGTCAGGATGCTGATCGACGTACTGGCCAATCACGCGACTGCAATCGGCCGCGATGCCGTCCGGGCCTTCGATCAGAGGCGTCAATTTGTCCTTCAGGTAGTTCAGACCGCGGTCCAGTCCGATGGAGGCCATCCGACGTTCCATCTCAGTGACCCGCTGGACGAAGTCCTCGCCCTGGGCACGGACGCGGTCGACCAGCAGCCGCTGGAGGTTGATGGAGAAGACGACCCAGCCGGAGGCGGCCAGATCTGTTGTCAGCTTCTGGACTTCCGCACGCAGCTTGAATTCGTGATCCGGGGCGTACTGAAGGATGGCAAAGCGGTAGTTTCGCATCGTGCTGATGCGCGGACCGTCCGCATCGACAAGATCCTTGTGCAGCGCGGCGAAAGCGTCCTGCAAACCGGCGTGCTGGAACAGCGGCAAGGTGCTCATCGCGTGCCTCCTGCCAGCGCCGGTGGGGCCGCGAGGACTGTGGCGGAAGCCCAGACGGCCAGATTCGGGTACTGCCAGCCGAAGTCCAACAGATCGCCCTGACGCCGGAACCTCAGGGCCGGCAGCGTCCGTAACCGCTGTTCGAGAAGACTGCCGTGCAGCCCGACCGAAGCGACGTAGGGGTTATCGAGGAGCGTACCGGCGAACTGCACATCCCGCAGCAAATACAGTATATATGTCAAGGCGGTGTCGCCGACTCGCGGGAAACGCAGTGGCCGGGGGTCGCGATTCGAGGTAACCAAACCGGCTGAGTAGGCCGCTGTCAGCAGCTTGCTGGCGAACTTGATCTGCGTCGGCAGTTGCCAGCGATCAGGAGCCTGTTGGCCGACCCATTTTACCACTAGATCGCGAGTGACTTCCGCTCGGATTCCATCGTGGCGACTGACCAGGTAGCTACCAGTGAACGCTCGGTACAGCGGATCGGCCAACTGCAGATGCCAGTGACAAACCAGCCGTCGCGTGTCCGGGTCCATGTCGGACCAACGGCTCAGCACCGTCAGCGCCGATGGAAAGGCATCGTAGCGGGCACGGAAGTCTTGCATCAGCCGTTCGATACGGAGCAGGCTCCGCGCACCGAACCAGTGTTCATCGAACGCCCGCCGAGCCGTTCTGTCCGTATCGGCGCCACCGACGTTCTGCCAGTAGGCGCGGGAGTTCTCGACCTCCAGGGCTGCCTTCATCAGTCGCGTGTGTAGCGTAACGGTTTCCGCCGGGCGATCCATCATGTGGCCCTCCGGTAGTGCGGCAACGGGTATTGGTCCGCGAGCGGCCAGAGTGCAGCAACCAAGTGGTTCACGGCAAGGCTGAGGGATTCAGGTGGATTCCCTTTGAGTCGTCGCCCGATGGGGGCTTTGACGTAGTTGGCCTCACCGTACCCTTGAACCCAGTCTCCGAACGGTCCCGGCTGCCAATCGTCGGCCAACACGTCCTTCAGTCCCGGTAACGCCTCCATCGGACGCAGCCCGTCGCGTTTCAGGTCTCGCAGCCGTTCGTCGATGCGCTCGTCGACCTCGAATCCCAATCTGTACAGGGAGAGGATTCGATCTGGGTCACTGTCCTGCCTGCGGAGTTCCGCATCCCGCCGCCGGGCCGCTTCGCGCACCGCCTGGAACACGGCCCACTCCCACGTGTGCGGCAGTAGTTGCTTGAACAGGTCTTCGCCGCCGAACTCGCTAACCAGGTCCGACTTCCACCAGCCTAGCCGCGGTTCCTCGCCGCCTTCCCCAGCCCACGCCACCGCGATCTGCGCCGTCAGTATCCGGTCGATTTCCGACACGGGAATCGGCCCCGGTTGACGGTTAATCGTGGTGTTTTCGGCTACGGCCATCGTTTGTCACCCTGGTTCTCGTGGCGTGCTGACGCCGTCGCCCCTTCAGCGGGGAGGCGAATGGTCGTCCAGTCGCATCCTTGCCGTTCCGACAGTCGCAGACACGTGATTGTGCAGAATCCACCATTTGACAGCCAACCGACACGCCCATCAATCCGTCTAGTCCGGCGCCGGACCTGCGATCCCGATGGCGATCTGCCCGGTGGTGAAGGTGGCGCGGGCGACGATTCCATCCTGGCGATCCCTGCGTCTGCCTCGCAGCGGCCTCCGCCGATCACACAGCAGGGGCCGGGGGGGATTGCAGAGCAAATTGGGGCGGACGCTTGGCCAATTCAATCGACCGGTGTCGAACGAACCAGCCGCCGCTGCGTACGCTGGCGACGAGGCAGTCTGGATCTGAAAAGGTGATCGCCCAAGGGCACCGAGACCGAATATCGCCGATAGTAACCCTAAATTTAGGGGTTGAACGCGTCATAATACTATGAGGAGGGCGATTATCCATCACCGGCTACTGGTTTCTTGCCGGCTAAACGTCGGCAGCGAGCAGATCAATGTTGGTGGCCCAGTCCGTAGCTGCTGGTCCCTTCGGTGGCACCACCCGGAAAAACGGCGCCGGTTCCGGGCGAGAGCCTGCCGATCTACACGCGCGCGGGTCCGCGGGTGCCCTGCCCGCGTCCACCCCGCGTGAGTCGTGCCGATCTACTCGCGCGGGTCCTCGCTCCGGGGTCCCAGAGTTGCGTCACGACGCCCCGCATCATCCGGACGTGATGGGCGGCAGAGAAGGCGATGACCCGAGGCCGCGGCAAGACTGCGACCCAGCGGCTTGAGCGACTGCGAAGCCAGTTGGCGCGCTAAATATCCAGGGAAAACGTGGCATAATTATATGAAGCGAATGATTAGCCGTTGGCGGGCGGCTTTGGGCGGCTGAAAACACCGAAAGTCGCATGTCGGCGAGAATCGCTTCTCTTCCCCCCTGCCGACCCCTTGCGCGAAATCGCATGTACTCGTCACAAGTTGGCAAGCCAACGGACGATTCACGTTCTACAGATGGCTGCCGGGCCGGCCCAGCGGGACCGTGATACCGGCGTAGGCTTGACGAGGCATAGGCCGACGAACGGGTTTCGCGTGTTGGGGATGAACCCGCATCAGTTCCAGGATCCGCTCGACCTCGGCCGCTTCGATTCGAATTCGTCCTTGCCCCTGCGGCCCACCTTGGAAGTACTGGATTGTGACGGTCTGACCGCGGATGACGAGCAGCCCCAGGTCCGACAGGCCGAGCCAGTCGTAGAGGGTGGTCGTGCTGGTTCCCAGCCGACACGCCGCTTCCCGGGTTGAGAGCAGTTCCGTCGCCATCTCGGTTGCTTGTGCTGCGAATCCACCATGAATGGTGGAGCAGCGTTCAATTGTTGATGCTTCACGTCTGAACTGCCTTCGAGCGTAGCGGCCAACTGTCACACCAGCGTCACACCGTGTGATAAGTGAGCTGACAGCTGGGGCAAAACGTATTCGAAATTGGGGTCTGCTACGTTCCGACTGCTCAAAGCTGCGATTGGCCTTAGGTGGTGGTGGGCTTAAGGTGGCGTTGACGCCGGAATAAACCTGTGGTACGGCTGATAGCCGGGAGGACGCACCTTTCGACGAGAAGCAATTCCGGGGAAATTTGTGGGACCTAGGGGATGCCGATGCACCGACTTCAATTGGCAAAGCAGACGTTCGAGGGCTTAGCTGCACTGGCGCGGCGGGGTGTTGACGAAAGTCTTTCGGACCGGGTTGAAGAGTGGCTGCGAAACGAAGTCGTAGCCGTAGCGGAAGACTTGCAGAAGAAACCGCGTTTTCGACGGTACGCGACCGCAGCGGTTGATCAACTCGCTGCAGGTACCGGAACGACGGTGCGCCGACAAGTGGAATCCGTGGCGGATGCGATCGTCGAATGCGCCCGTGCAATGGTTGACTTTGCGCGTCAAACGGACTCCCTCCAATTGCTGGCCGATGCTGTTGGTGTGCTCGACGCCGCTTGGATTCGAGAGCAACAAGCTCGGTCCGCCGCAGGCAGCGATGTGCGAAGCGTCGTGGACACCCGAAGCGTGGTCGAAAAAGCTGCGGGGCGGCCGTGGTTTGACTGCTTTGCCCAAAACGAATACTTCGCTGCCGGATGGCACCTATACCTACGCAACTCGGACGCTCTGTTGACGCGACAGTTTCGTCGGTTTGAACCCACCCCCCCGTTGCTTGGCGACATTGCCACACACATGTCATTCGCCAGAATCTCGTTCTGGGAAAGCCGTTTAGAGAAGGGTTGGCAACGATTGACAACAGAGGGGCAGTGGTCGTACGAAACGGCACGGGTGACATGTGAGCGCGCTTTTGAAGCGAAGTTCGCCCTCGACCGATCCATTCAGCAGTTACGCGAAGCGTGGCTTCTTGGCACGGAGCCACGATTGCGTAACGCCTGCTGCACCATTGTCCAGGTGTACACTGCGTATCATCCGTGCGCGGCATTGCCCTGGGCGGACACGACCGTGGGAGATCTCGCCCCCCATGCGGCAATGCTTCGCTTCTTCTTCAGGCACACCGGTGAGATCACCGAGATTGAACTGCTTGATGCACAGAAGGCTCGTGTCGTTGGTCACCGCAAAGCGCAGCTTGTCGATATGAGCCTCGTACGGTCGGTCGCCGCCGCACTGGATGACCTGGAGGAAATGTACGAAGAGGGGGTCATGCCCGAAGACTTGATCAATGAGGCCCGCACGCAGCACAGGTTGGTGGTGGTGGTCAGCCCGCGCATGGTGTTTTGGGATGGCGTCAAGCTCGACGTCGATTGGAACGGCAAGGACAAGTCCTGGGAGATGATGCTGCTTCTGGCAGCGCGCGCTGAGCAGCTTGAAGGGGTCGACCAGCACGGTTTGTCTGGTGCTCACGACAATCGCGGTCTGAGCGTACGCAAGCACAACCTGATCAAGCAACTGACTGCTGACAACCGCGTTGGCAATTCGCCCGCCGCTGAGCTTGCCGCGCGGATTGAAAAGAGACCGAAGGGCGAATGTTACCTGGACCTCGAACCGAATGAAGTCAAGGTCTTGGAGCTTGGTGCTGTTCGAGCAGACGGCTGGACGGTCGACCCCAGGGATTTCGAGGATATCGCAAGTTAACAGCAAACGGACGGATTCTTCACGCATTGGGCTTGCTTCAACCCGCTATCGGTACGCGAGTTGCGGAATTTCATCGCCAGGCGTGGCATACTCAAATGGGAAGGAGTTAGCCATCGGCCGGCCCCCAGAAACGTCCGGTCCTGGGCATAACGATCGTCATGACGCTCATGCACCACTTCAATTATCACGTCAAGTGACAGCCATGTGACAGGCACGTCCTAGGCTGGTCCGTGAATTGTCCGGTCCATTACCGACATTGATCACGGAGTCAGCCATGAACAGCCTCACTTCCCGACCCAGAAGTTGCGACCCGCAACTTTTGGAAGCAACGCCCCAAGAGGACTGGGGTGTTGAGGATCTTGGCCAGTACGCCCAGGGCCAGCATCAGGCCATTCAGAAGGGCGAGCAGTCGCTCGCGGTCCACTACTGGCACCTCGGCTTGGCCTTGGATCTCGCTCGGCGCCACTTTGCCCGGCACCAGTGGGGAATGTTTCTGGAGGAGTTGGGCATCGACAAGACCAGGGCGTCGAAGGCCCGTGCCCTTCACCGTACATTCCCAACGGAGCAGGCTGTCGAAGGACTGTCGGTGCAGGATGCCTACGCACGTCGGGAGCGAAAGCCACATGGGCCATCTTCCGAGAAGCGGCGTCAGAAACAGAAGCAACAGGGCCTTTTCGATTGGCTACTCGATGTATGCAAAAAGGCCGACCTATTTCTCGACGAGGCCGGGTTCGCCGATCCGAGTGAATCCTCGACTCTACTGCCGGCAGTCGATGCCGCCATTGACGAATTGACGAAGCTGCGCGCGAGATTACAGAAACTGACCGGTGCGTAGGCGACGCCCTTCCTGCAGTTCTCCGGTATCCTCCAACTTTCACCCACCAGGACTTCCACTGCGTTCACTCCCCATCGGACGGACGGCAAATGTCGCTGGCTCCACGCGTTTTCGGCGCCGCGCAAAGGGCCACATCGGAAATCACACGATGTGACAGCCGTGTGATACGCAACTACTAACCTTGCCTGCGAATCGTGCTTCATTGTTCGCGGTGGTTGTTTTGATTTCGGCTCACCGCAAGGAGCATCGCGTGAAAGTGGCGGCCGTCATCCAAAGAACCTCCCGGCCGGAATTCCCGGCAAGGGTGTGCTGGCTGATCGGCCGCGAACATCCGGGCGAGCCCCTGTCAGGCCACCGCTGAAGCGAAGTAACTCTTTTTCAAGGAGGGTCATGAAATGACTCATGTGTTACCTACTGCGGGTTCGGCCAGTCCAGACCTCGTGCAACTTATCCAGCAGACGTGGTTGGAGAGTGCCGCGCGGGCTGGCATTGACTTAACCGGCTTCGATCCGGCAGCGTCTCTGGTCGATCGGCTGGCCTGGGCGCACAGCAAGAGCCTGGAGATTGGCACGGTCCTTTCCCGGTTTTCGTCCAAGCTGCAACACAGCACGACAGCCCAAGTGCAGGACTGCGTGCAATTTGCCGCCAACCACGGGATCTACGTGCCGCCCGAGTATATCTGCGTGGATGAAGGGGTCAGCGGTCGGAAATCGCGCCGTGACGGCCTCGACCGGGTAAAGCTGATTCTCGAGCACAAATGTGCTCGCGTGTTGCTTGTGTTCAAGGTTAGCCGACTGTTCCGTGTGGCGTACCGCGGCTTCCAGTTCTTCCAGGAAGAGGTCGTCGAGGAGGACCTGCGGGCGATCAGCGTCAGCCAAGGGATTGACACGGCGGAGGAGAAGACCTGGAAGCAACTGGCTTACCTGCACGGCATCATGGACGAAATGCTGTTGACGACCATCGCGGATCATGTGCGCTCACTGCCAGTGTCTGCACACTCGTGTTTCTGCATTCGGTTTGTAGGAGTTCATGAACATGACTGATTCTCGCTCCGACCGCTTAGCCGTAGGGCCGCCCAACACGCATGACGATCCACCCACGTCACACAAGTCGGAACGCCGGCGTCTTATCGGCGACTTGGCACTTCTGGTCGTTCGGCAGTACCACCGCAAACAAGGGGTCGCCGTCGACTCACAGGCCATTTCTGACGACGCTCGACCAAAAGCTAAATAGACGGCCAAAACGTGGCATGTTTGCGTGAAGGGGTCCGTTAGTTCTGCGGGCCCGTCTTTCTTTACCGTTTCGTTTGCGAAAGGAGGTGACTTGTTGAGCCACATGGTACTTGTTTTCGCTTCCGTGGCCTTGCTGCTCGCGATCGCTGCGCTCATCAGAGAGCGCCGTCTGCGGTTTGCATTGCAGCAGATTCTTCGACGTCTACTGGATCGCTGGAGGTCTTATGAAAGCACGCAAGACTGTATTCGTCCCGATCGCCGCCGGTCTGATGCTGACGGCGATCGGGTGTGACGAGAACACACGACTGGCTGAAATGGCCGAGCGGCACTTGGATCGGCAGGCTGAGCAGAATCGGCAAATGGTCGAATTGCAGCGTCAGGTCGCCGATGGTTCGCGGGAACTGGTCGCTGCCGACGCCAAGGCACGCGAGGAGCTCATGGCCTTGCAGCGAGATGTCCAGACGGAGCGGACGGAGACCGGTCGCCAACGCGATGAGCTGGAAAAGGAGAGAAGGTCCCTGGCCGCCGAGCGCCGCATGGATCCGATCATCGCTGCCGCCATCAGCAACGTGGGTCTGGTACTGGCGTGTCTGCTGCCTTTGGTCCTCTGCTGGCGTCTGCTTCGGGCTCCAGACGACGCCGCCGATCGACTCATTACCGAAGTGCTGATCGAGAATCTTGTGGCAGAGCACCCGTTGCTTGCTCCGACGTCCCTTTTGCCTCGTGCGATCGGCTACGCCCCCAACGCTGCCAACCCTCGATCGACCGATCCGCCGGACGACGCTCAGTCCCCGATGAGCTGACGCGGGTCTGGATCGGGCGCACACGCCCACAAGACACCGCATGTCCGCAAGTCACCGTAGGCCAACCCCTACAGGACGGACAAGACGAAGGCCCCCGAGATCAGGAGAAATCCCAGCCTCTGCGTGCGACTTGCGCCGGACTCGCCGGCTTTGAAACGTCGTCGCTCGGTATCAGCCGACTTCCGGATCTAAATAACATGGGGGATATGCGTCATAATCTATAGAACGAAATGCTTACCACTCTAGGGCAGGCGTTTCACCCCATAAGCCCTGCTGTCTCGACCGGTCATTCGGTCGGGGGCGGGGCTTTCTTCATGCGCTCTCGGGCGTGGGTAATTCCGGCCAGACGGACAACGGCGTGGGGTAGACAACGTCGATCAGACCTCGTTCAACCAACCGCACAAACGCGGCCCAGCAGTTGGCGATGACTTCGGCAGTCAGTTCCTGGCGATGTTCCGGCTTCTCGTTGCGGAACGCGAACCGGGCCTGCTCTTGGATGGCTGGCAGCAGCGACAGGAACTTGGCGTAGCACGCGGACACAGTCGATTGACGCAGTTTCTTCGCACTCACGATCATGGGGACGACCTCCTGAAAGCTACGGTCGCCCACACCGGGGCGACCATGTGTGGGAACACAATCGCCCCGGCACAATGCCAAGGCGCAAGACGAACTTCAATGACTAGCCACGGTGGCGAGTCACGGGCGGTGGATACAGCAGGCTTCGGCCAGGGATGCGTGGCGTCTGAAACGAAGAACAGTCGCACCGAACTAGCCGGCAGGACTCTAACGGAAACGTGTCTTCGCCAGCGCCGCCGACAGAAAAAGCAGCAATCAGCCCGCAAAAACCAGTCGCTGCTACCTAAGCCTTACCTTCAAATAATTGTGACGCAAAATGGGGTGATATTTAGCTTCCTGACTAGCGTGCGTCGCAGCCCAACGGTAGGTCGCCGGAGCGGGGATAGACGACGTAAGACTTGGAAGCAAAAGGCCCTCACGAGCGATTGTGGTTCATCATGTGTGCTTTTCCGGCACGTGGGGGAGCAGTACGCTGAAAGGATCGGGTTGAAGGCCATCTTCCGAGCACAGAAAGGGAGGACCACCGTGGCTGATCTCCAAGACGGC
>JAPLNJ010001211.1 GCA_026692885.1 Planctomycetota bacterium
CGTCCCCGCGACGCCCAATCCGAACGAGAGCGTGGCCGTCGAGTTGTCCGACGGGCGCGTGATGCTGAACATGCGCAACGAATCGCAACGTTTTCGCCGCCTGATCGCGATCAGCCCGGACGGCGCCACCCACTGGAGCGAGCCGTTATATGACGAGGCATTGTTCGAGCCGATCTGCATGGCCGGCCTGGTCCGGGCGGGGAAACGACCGGCAGACAAGATCCCACTGATCCTGTTCTCCAATCTGGACAGCCGCAGCAAGCCGGCAGGACCGGACTGGCGGGCTCGGGAGACCCTGGCGATCAAGGCGAGCGAAGACGACGGCCGCACCTGGGCCGTCTTCCGCGTCCTAGAGCCCAACGGCACCGGCTATTCCGACCTGGCCGTAGCGGCGGACGGGAGCATCCTCTGCCTTTACGAAGATGGCGGCACGACGGGCCACGGTTCCTGGCACATCCACTACCTGACCTCGCCCGCTTCCCGATGGAATGGATCTACAACGACTGAGCGCATGGACGAGTTGCGGCCGCTCGCGCTGGGCGGCGGACGCGTGCTGGCCTTGGCGCGCACCTGCGAGGGCCATTTGTGGGAGTTGCGCAGCGAGGACGACGGGAAGACCTGGACCTCGCCGAAGCCGACGCCGCTGGTCCACCCGGACGCCCCGCCCATGCTCTTCCCTCTAGTCGAGGAGTTTGCAGTCGGCGAGCATCGCATCCTGCGTAAGCTCAGCTTGGTTGGGGAGGGCCCTTGGATCCGCGTCGTGACGCGTCTTGAGCCATCCCGCCAAATGTCGCTGCACCAATTGTCCGATCAACTCCGCTTCTCACATCGCGCCGCTTGGTCGTACTCGCCTTCCGTGGGCGGTTTCAATCCAGATGCCCAGTACAAGGCTCCGCTGATCCTGGTCCAAGCCGGCCGCGTCGCTTTGGGACTGGTGCCGGATCTCGCCGTGCTGGGCCGCGAGGATTTGAAACGCTGCAACCACGCGCTCGATCTCGACGTGCCCGGCGGACCGCTGCTCCGAGCGGGCTTCCTGCCGGCCCGGTTGGCGTCCCATTCGGGCTGGACGTAGGCCAGTGCAGCGTCGCCGAGGGGCAGATTCGTCTGCACCTCACGACACCTTTCACCTGGAAAAGCCAACCGTTGGTCGTGTTCCGCCGGACGGAGCCCGCACGCGGTACACGCTCTACGTCAACGGCGCCGAGGTGGGCACCTGGCGCGGTGAAGAGCTCGAGAAGGGCGTCGCCCTGTCGCCGGCCAAGAGCTCATAGAATCCCGAAGAGACCGCTCTATTCCGGGCCACACAACCAAGAAGGAGAAATATCAGGACTACGAGGGCGGCCTGTACCCGGAGGGAAAGAATGAGCGCCCGGCGGCTCACGAAGCTGCAGGGTTGGCACTCGCCAAGCAGGTCCTGTCCAGCCGGACCTACGGCGGCTTCGCCAAGACGCCGCTCAACCCCGGACCATACGCCTACGAGTCGGGCTTCTCCGTCAAGTGGCTGATCGAACAGCAACTCCAGGGTGACGCGGCCCTGAACGATGACGCGACGAAAGGGCCGGTGAAAGCTCCCTGGCTGAGTTGGGGCCGTACTTGTGGGATAACGGCGTGGTCCCACGCGCCGATGGTTACCGCTCCGAGGAGAGCGACTTCGGTGCCGATGGCACCCACCACGCAGGCCCCGGCACCGAAAAAATGGGACAGTTGTTGCTTCAGTTCTTCAAGACCGACACCACGGCTCGGCCGTGGTTCGTCCGCCCGCGAGATGTGCCATGAAAGTCATTTTCTTCACAACGCTGCTGGTCGCGTCGCTTGGAGCTGCCTTCGCCAGCGAGGAGCCACCGATTGACGTGGCGCGCGGCAAGCAACTGATGCGAAGGTTCCAAGCCGGCGAGACGCTCACGCCCGGGGAGCAGGCGTATCTCGATCGCGTGAAGCAGGAGATCCGCAAACGCGCCGGCGGCAAACCGGCGGCTCCCGCGCCGATCGCCCCCGCGCGGCCCTTCCCAGTCAACCCGGATGATTGGACCGCGCTGGTTCCGATCACGGACATGACCACGCCGTACAAGGGCGAGGACGGAGGACTGTACGGTGGCGGCCAGAACGAACCGCCGGTGGCGCATCGCGCCGCGTATTTGAAGGAGTCGGAACAGATCCGTCCGCTCGACACGCACGGCCAGCCGTTGGACGACGGCCAGATCGGCTTGATCACGATTGGTTTCTCCAACACGTCCATCGAATCCGAGGATTTCAAACGGGCCGCCGATGCCGATCCGCAGAAGTCGCCGCACGTGACAATCGTCAACGGCGCCATCGGCGGGCGTTCGGCAGTCATGTGGGCCTGGGATGGCGCAGACCTCTTGCCGCCAGCCGAACGGGACCGCCTGGACAAAGAAATGGATGTCGTCCGACTGCCCAAAATCAACCGCCGGAGCAGCCTCGGACTGGACAAGGACACGTGGCCGACGCTGGCGAAACGAATCGAGGCGACGGGCCTTTCGCCCGCACAGGTGCAAGCGGTCTGGCTCAAGCACGTCGAGGCCAACCCGAAACCGCTCGGCGAATTTCCCGCCCACGCCCGCGTCTTGCAGGCCGACATCACCGCCATCCTCAACATCGCGCGGCAACGTTACCCCAACCTGCGCGTCGCGTATCTGTCCGGCCGCACCTTTGGCGGTTGGTCGGGCCGCGCCAGCGGCAGCCCGGAGCCTTATGCCTACGAATCCGGCTTCGGTACCCGCTGGGTCGTGCAAAGCCAGATGCAAAGCGACCCGCGGCTGAACTACGACCCCGCGCGCGGCGAAGTGAAAGCGCCGCTGGTGCTGTGGGGACCGTATCTGTGGGCCTGCGGCAACACGCCCCGCAAGTCCGACGGGCTGACGTGGACGCAGAACGACGTGCGGGCCGATCAACTGCATCCCAACGAGGCCGGCGGCCGGAAGACAACCATGCTCCTACTGAACTTCTTCAAGACCGATATCGGTGCGAGCCGGTGGTTTCTCAAGCCTGGCGAAACGGGGCACCTTACGCCACTGCCCAAATGAACATTCCAACAAGACAGCCTACTGCCACGGAACAAGGCGTTGCACGAGTTGCTGACGGAGCTGCGCATCGAGCACGAGTACGAAATCATCCCCGACGTGGCCCACAATTCGCAACTCTACTACCAGAAACTCGGCATGAAACAATTCGAGTTTCACCGGAAGAGTCTCGCAGCGCTGGGCCCTGCTAAGTGAGGATCCGCTTCTGGGACAGCCCGCATGGCAACGTTTCGCCCGATGGTCGCTTCTACATGTTCACCTCGAACTGGGAAGAAACCCTCGGCCAGGACCGGGCCAGCCGCTTCCGCCAAGATGTCTTCATTGTGAAACTTGAAGCGGATGGGGATATGTGTACGGCTGGTAGTAATGGGGCTGGGGGGGCCTCGTTGAAGAAATCCCTCCCCTCCTTGACGTGCTCTGCCTGTTTCGCTGCGTGTTCCGGATTCGCCCAAGGACGCAGCACCATGTTCAGCTGCGCGCCATTGAGCGTGTTGTTCCAGGCGTAGCAGGGCGATGGTTCGAACACGCCGTCTCCGTCGGCATCCGTGGCCCGGCCCGGTTGGCCGAAGGCTGGATGGCCGGCCCCTCTCTGCCCCGCCGGAATCTCGTTGCCGTCGATGGGGTTCGTGCCGTCGCAGATCCCAAGGAACTTGCAGTGGTCAACGCGGAAGTTCTTGCAGTTGCCGCTGATCACGACCTCGCCGGCCCACGTTCCCGCGGTGGGGAACCCGGTTCCGTCGAAGGTGATCCCTGTGATCCGGAAGGGTTTTCCTTCCACTCCGTTGATCACGAATGACTTGTCTCCGGGCGCCGTGGTGGTATCCGTGCGAATGATCGTCTTGTCGATTCCAGCGCCCTGGATGGTGATCGCTTTCATCTTGGCCCAATGATTGGCGTTCCATCCCTTCTTCCACACCGCCGTTCCTTCGGGGAGTTGCACGATGTCCCCATCCTTGGCCGCGTTGATCGCCTCCCAGACGGCCTCCGGCGTCAAGGCGGCGGCCGTGCGGGTCTCGGCACGAACGGTTCTGGGCAGTAAACCGTCCGCAACGACGAGGAGAGGCAATGCCAACAAGAATCGAAATCGCGTGCTTCTGATACCCATCGCCAACTCTCCTATGCTGTCCTGGAACTCTTACTATCAGGTGATGCTTCAGCATAGCAGACGTTGAAGCGGGGACACACCTCGGTCGATGTGACCGACGCGCGCCCGCGCGCATTTAAGCTGCGATGTGTTCGGGCTGAATCCCGAATCAAAAATCACGTAATTCACTAAAACTGAGGGCCCTCGATAATTTCGCCGAACTGCTTCTTGAAAAATCAAACTTGGGCGACTGGATTTGAGCCAGCAACCGATTGGTCCCGACTGAGATTCAAGGCCCGCGCCCCCAACGCTGCAATTATCGCCCTTTTTGCGAGCGGTTTCCCGATATCGACTTTATCTCATCCAACGCCCAACGATGTCATCCGGTGTCCTCACGCCAGTCTCTGAACGAAATAGGATTTTGAACCTCTAAGACTCCCGGCCCGACAGGTAGTTCGTCAAAGGTCTTTCGGTAAGGCTCGCCCGGGAAGAACTGCAGCCACTCGAACCAAGAGAAGTTTCGATTCGCAATCAGCCCCGCACGGCGTTCCCAGGACGCGGGGTCAACATCCCAGAGCACCAAAGTACCACGACTGTGGTCGTGAGGGCCCGCGTTGAAGCCGATGGCTGGTCTACGGGCGTCAGGGCTGAACTCCAACCCCACAGGATAACCTTCGCCCAGTTCGAGTACTTGGCTCTCGATCCGACCAACCGTGATATCCCAGAGGATGACGCCGCCGAGGTTATTCTCTACGCGTTGACTCCACCAAGCGACGGCAAGGGTCCTGCCGTCGGGGCTTAAGGCCACGCAGTCCACGCTGTGCCCGGAGTCGAGGAGCGGGGTCTTCCTGAGGCCCGTCGCGATGTCCCACAGCACCACCACGCCGCCTTTCCTCGGGTAGGGGGGGGCGAACCCAGCGGCGAGTGTGCGGCCGTCGGGGCTGAACGCCACATCCGTGACGTCGCCCTCGGTGGCCTCAAGGACCGAGCCCCGCGTGCCCGTCGAGACGTCCCAGAGCATCACGCGAGATTCGTCCTTGAAGTTCATGCGGAATCCCGCTGCGAATGTTGTTCTGTCTGGGCTGAACGCTACAGCCTTGAAGTAACCATCCTCAGTGGCCTCGAGGGTCGAGTCGCGCCGCACGCCCGTCGCAACGTCCCACCTCAGGATCCTCGAACGGCCCTTGCCATGCACATTGAGGCCGGCAGCGAGTGTGCGGCCATCGGGGCTGAACGCCAAATGCGTGACCTCGCTCTCGGGGGCCTCAAGGACCGGGCCCCGCGTGCCCTTCGAGACGTCCCAGAGCATCACGCGAGATTCGTAGGGTGTGTGCGTGTAGAGGAAGCGGAATGCCGCTGCGACTGTCGTTTTGTCTGGACTGAACGCTACAGCCGTGAAGTGACCATCCTCAGTGGCCTCGAGGGTCGAGTCGCGCCGCACGCCCGTCGAAACGTCCCACCTCACGATCCTGAAACGGCCCTCGCGGCACGGGGCGAGGGTGGCAGCGAGTGTCTCGCCATCGGGACTGAACGCCACACCGGATACCACCCCTTCGTCAGCGTCGAGAGTCGCGAACGGCCTCAGTCTCAGCGCCGCCAGATCCCAGATCACCACGCGGCGGCGGCCGTCCTTGCCGAACGGGAGAAACCCCGCAGCGACTGTCTGGCCGTCCGGACTGAATGCCACGCCCGTGACCGCGCCCTCGGGGACATCGAGGATCGGGCCAACAAGCCATTTGCCCTCGACCCCATTCCAAAGCCTCACGCGTCCGCGATTCTTGTTCTTCGGGAGACTAGGCAGTCCTGCGGCGAGCATCTGGCCGTCGGGGCTGAATGCCACGCTCGTGACCGCGCCCTCGGGGTCATCGAGTGCCGTGTCGCTTTGCCTCCCCGTCACCAAGTCAAAGAGCTTCACGCCGCTGGCGCCTGACACGGCACTCACGGCGAGCGTCTGGCCATCCGGGCTGAACGCCACGCCCGCGATGTCGCCCGATGGATCGAGGGTCTTGTCGCGCTGCTTCCCGTCGGAGAGATCCCAGAGTTGCACGTAGTCTGGAAGAAACATGTTTGATGCTATCTCGCCATCATAGGATTCGATCGCAGCGGCGAGCACCTGGCCATCGGGGCTTATGCCCAGGCCGGTGACCGCACCGGATACTTCTTCGACAACGGGACTGGCCCGCCGACCCGTCGCGACGTCGCACAGAACCACGCCCCCGCGATCGTCTAAGGTCGCGTTACTCCCGTACCCCGCGGCGAGTGTCCGGCTGTCGGCGCTGAACGCCACGCACCTGACCGGCCCTTCGGCGACCTCCAGGGTCGGGCCACGGCGCCGCCCCGTCTTCGCGTCCCAGAACACCACCCCGCCGGTCCCGCCGGTGGGGTCAATGAACCCCGCCGAGAGATATCGGCCGTCGCGACTGAACGCCACGCCCGTGACCGCACCCTCGGTAACATCTAGGATCGAGTCGATTTGCCTTCCCGTCGCCACGTCCCACAGCACGACGCCGTGGCGGCCTCCAAGGCGGCCGAACCCGGTCGCCAGGGTCTTTCCGTCGGGGCTGAACGCCTCGCAGAGGAGCGATTGATCGAAGGACAAGAAGCACTTGACAGGGGAACTGGAATCGAGGGCTCGAAGCAACGCCTCACGGGCTTCAAATGTGCTATGAGCACGGACGGCCTCGACGCTCAGGAGCAAGGCCCGGTCCAGCATGCCGCCCTCCGTCTCCGCCTTTGCCAGGGCGGCGAACTGACGCGAGACCGCGATGCGGGTCTGTTCCTTCGCCCGTTCTACCGACTCACGAAGCTGTCGTTCCCTAACAAGGTCCTCCAGTTCCCGTCGGCGTTCGGCTTCCCGGCTCCCGTCGAGGAACTCGCATTCGAGTTTTGTCAGCATGCCGGGGTGCGCCTCGTCGAACTTTTCCGCGAATTCCAATCGCCCCTTCACCCAGAGGTAGCTGCCGTCGCGGTTCTTATCGGCCCATTCGTAGGCAGCGTCGCGGAGACGGTCGTGCAGACGCTTGTCGTCGCGATTTTCGTCGAGCCAGCCTTTCAACGTGTCCCAGCGTTGAATCAACGCTTCGTGAGTGACTTCGACTGAGCCATCGTCGTTGATGACGATCAGGCGGTTGGCCTGCGCGCTTAACTCGTCGAGCACTGCGTCGATCGTACGGGAGTCGATCTTGTCGGGATACAGTTCCGCCTTGCGGACGCGGCGGCGCGTGTCGGTGACCCCTTCGCCCAGCATCGTCAGTCGCAGGAACACGTTCTTGGCGATCTCCCGCTGCTTGGGTGTGAGTTTCTCTAGCGTCGAGTTCGCACGTTTCCTCAAGGCCCCTTCGACCCCCCCCGTCTCGTCGTAGCCGTCATCGGTAAGAAAGCCATAGCGACGTTTCTCCCACAACTCTTTCAGAGCATGCTGTAGAAGCGGCAACGAGCCATGCTGGTCTTGGACGTCCTTCAGAATGCGCGCTACCAATCCCTTTTCGAAGTACGCTCCGACCTGCAATGCCGGGGTTTCGATCACCGTGCGCAAGGCTTCGTCCGATAATCTTCCCAGCAAGAGGGTGCGGTTCTCGATCATCCCCTTCAGAGTCGGAACATTCAGGCAGCGATCGAAGAAATCAGCACGTAGCGTGATTACGATCCGCAACCGATCGCGTCGACTCTCGGCCACCGCCCTCAGAAGATCGACGAATTTCTGTACCCGACTTTCGCCCGTGGGCACTGCGGTCTGAGCGGCCTCGAACGTGTAACGGTCAGTACTGTGCGTGAAGAGTTCCTCGAACTGATCAATCACTAGCAAAACGTGCTGGTCATCTTTGCGGAAGAGACTTCCTAACTTGTCGAGCAGTTTGTGCGAGCCCGTGAAAAACTGCTTCTCGAGATCATCAATCATTTGCTCAGCAAGCAACGCAGGTTGTTCAGGCAACGAAGCCACGATTTCAACGGCCACAGATCGGATCGGATTGGTCCCCGGCCGCACGGTGATCGTTGTCGTTTGCGCGAGTGCGGGACGTTCCCGCCGCGCCAACTCGGTCTGCAACCCGGCTCGCACAAGCGATGACTTTCCGCTCCCCGATCCGCCGATGACCGCCGTGCAAGGCCAGTCGTTCAAGCGGCTGCAGAGTTTCTTGATCTCCTCGTCGCGACCAAGAAAGTAGGTCGCATGCTTCCGCTCAAACGGTTCGAGACCGCGATACGGTTCGATTTCGGGCTTGGGAATCCGTGGGTCGTCGCCAGGGCCCGACTTGGGAGCCTCGCCGAGGATCAAAGCTCGCAATCGCTGCAAAGCGCCAGCGTCATCCAGGCCCTTTCGGAAGTCGGCCCACATGTGCAACGAGATGAAGCCCTTAACTGCGTTCTCCTGAGCTCCCGGAAGAAGTACGAGAACCAGGCGTTTGGCCTCGTGCCCCTTTTCATACATTGCCCGCTTCAGCAGCAGGTCGATTTCGTACTTGTGAACCGGGCCGCGCCCGCCCGGTCCGAAGAAGACCACCGCCGCTCCGCACGTTGCGACGGCCTCTTCAAGTTGGGACATCCACGTTCCGGCAGAACGCAAATCGTCTTTGTCGAACCAGCAGGGGATGGGGCGTTCTCCCCGCTCCAGGTCGCCGCGTTCGAGCAGGCCCTTTATGGCTTCGACCGCAGGCTTGTCCAGGCTGTTGTGCGACAGGAACACGTCCGATTGATCAGTCGGCATTGTTCAGTTTCCTATTTCGAGTCTCGTCGGGACTTTAACCCCGTCATCGTACGGAGCGATTGTGAATCCAGATTCTGGCAGAAAAGTAGCGTTGGGCAAGGTCGTAAAGGCTCCTTGTCCGGAGATGCGACGCGAACGGGCGTAAAGGGGGGACCATTTGGTTCAGGACGACGATGGCCAGTTTGGTGAACTCGGCACAGCCGTCTTGTCCACGCCGTGGTCCGGCGGCCGCGGTTGTGTAGTGACACGCGGCGGCCAAGCAGAATCGATGCCGATAAGTTCTTACCCGATCGTCTCCTCTTGCGTGCCTCGGTCCGACACTCCGACGCGCCTCGGTCATTGCCGCGACCAGTCGTGCCATCCGACGAATCGTTTTTGAACCCGCACGGTCCCGGTAGATCCGGCCGTCCCGATTGTGCTCTCGCCGACAGCGGCTTAACCTGAGTGAAGAACAAGTCACCAATACGGTGGGACATGCAATCTCGGCTTATTCTGCTGTTCGTTTTGTCGTGCTGCGGACTCGCCGACAGTGCGGAACCCGGCGGCCAGGATCCACCGGTCGAACTGGGCGACTGGTACTGCCTCGGGCCGCTGAAGGATGCCGCGTTTGGGATCGCTCGCGTCAGCTTCGACACGCCTTTTGCACCGGAGCAGGAGATTTTGCGCGCCGGCGCCGGGCCGATCGATCTGGGCAAGACGTACCAGACCCTGACAATGCCCGGCCTGCTCGCTGCCCAGTGTCGCTGGCAACGGCACCCCGAGTGGAGCGATGGCTATCGGCACCTATTGCCGCGAGGGCCGGCTCCGTCGCGCAACGAATCGGTCTTGCTCTACCGCACGATCCAGGCGCGCGCCGAGATCACCCTGGACGCGGTGTACCGCTCGGAAGACTTCGTGCGCCTGTGGCTCAACGGCACACCCCTGGCGGAGTACCTCCGGGAGAAGAGTTGTATCGGTTTGGCCCACCCCGCGGCCTTCGAGTCTGTGCGTATTCGATCCGGCGCGACCGGAGGAGTCGCCGCGGGTGATTCACGACGAGCCCGACGGGGCGATCTACGACGCCAGCGTGTCGTACGACGCCCGGACCATCTTCTTCTCGGCCAACCGGCTGGGGGTCGAAGGCGACTGGCACATCTACGAGATCGGCGTCGATGGCCGCGGCTTGCGGCAACTCACGCGTGGTCCCAGCGCCAACATCAGCCCGGTCTTGTTGCCCGACGACCGGATCATGTTCGTCTCCACGCGGCACGGGACTTATGTGCAGTGCCAACCGGCGACGGCCGGGCTGTTGCACGTGATGGACCGCGACGGCGGCAACGTCCAACGCGTCTCAGCCAATATCGACAGCGATCAGTCGCCCCAGCTGCTGGACGACGGCCAGGTGCTCTTCACGCGCTGGGACTACGGCATCGAGAAGAACGTCTTCGCCCGGCACGCCCTTTGGACGATGAATCCCGACGGCAGTGGCCTAGACCTGTTCTTCGGGAACACGATCGAGGACCCCAACGCGTTCTGGACGGCCGTGCCCATCCCACATCGCCCGGAGGTGGTCTGCGTGTTCGGCCCGCACCATACCAATCAGGCCGGCTCGATCGGCCTGGTGTGGAATCAGTTGGGCCAAGAGGCGCCGCGGGGCGAGGGCTTTCGCTGGCTGACGCGCGAGGTGCCTTCGCAGGGGGATCTGGCCTTTCCGCACGGCTACTCGCGGCCCTGGCCGATCCACGAGTGCCTGTTCCTCTGCTCCTACGGCGGCGATGGCCAACAGCGGAACCGGCTGTACCTGGTCGACGACCGGGGCAACCGGCAGTGTATCTATGAGGACGACCAGCGGGGCTGTTGGAACCCGCTGCCGCTGCGGCCGCGTCCGATGCCGCCAGTGATTGCTTCGCGGGCGCGGGATAATGAATGCACCACACTCGCCGGAATTGCAGGTCTTGATGCCGCGCATGGGCGGACGGTTTCGGAAGCCGCCAGCGTAAGCTGGCCGGAGCCCTCCCGCCCACGACCTACCGCGGACGGCCCAAGCCTGGAAGAAGCCCCCGGCGTCAGCCGGTGGGAGTCGTCCCGCCCCGCACCTACGGCGGCGGACGGGTGGCAATCAGGCGGGACAACTCCGGCCAGCTTACGCTGGCGGCTTCTGGGTGTTGACGCAGGCCCGGCTGTTAGGCCAGGGGCCGGAGTCCTCCCGCCGGCTGACGCCGGGGGCTTCTCGTGCAACGGACCAGAATGTACAACTTCAGGAAGCACAAGCGAGGGGCGCACAGGAACGAAACGCACCATTTGCGATACTCCCTTGCCGTTCGCGCCGGAGTCCCCCGCGACCACGGTGACCATCCACAACGTCTACCAGGGCCTCGAGGGCTACGTCCGTCGCGGCGAGGCTCGCTATGTCCAGGTCATGGAGTAACCTGTGAATACGCGTGAATCAATGCTGAGGAGTAAAGAAGTCTCTGTCCAAGTGGCGTGTGCGCACTGCCGTACCGGTGGTCGCCTCGTTATCAACGGAGATCCCGCAGGACGATCCGTCGGGTTCGATATCTCGGTCGCCGTGGCGAATCAAAGCGGCGACCGCCGCGAGCGGGCGATGCACTGGGCCGGTCTCTCTGAAGGCGTCGTCGTGGACCGCCCTGGCAGCGCTGAGCTAGTGCCCCGCACCTGGGGCACGCTGAACTTTGCGCCGCGTTGACAGTGGTGAAGGTAGCACAGGCGAGTAGGCCGGACCAAGCGCAGCGCCGTTCCGGCACGGGCAGCTGGCTTGCTGATCAACTTCGGCGCGGTCAAACTCTCCGTAAAGAAGTGCCTGGTGACACAGGAAAGGATAGCCACGAAAAGCACAAGAAGACACGAAAAAAACTCCTCACTTTTTGTGGTTCTTCGTGTCTTTTGTGGGCAATCTGAATCACGTCCAGGACCGGTGTGAATTGCCACAAAGAACGCGAAAGGGCACGAGAAGTGAAATGGAATCATATCAACCAGTTGTGTGACGTTGTGAGGGAAACGAGTTTTGCGATCCACAAGTACCACAGAAACGGTCATCTTGAGAAGATTTACGAGAACGCACTCGTGAATCGCCTCCGGAAGCAAGGTCTGAAAGTCGAGCACCAATTCCCACTCACCGTCTACGACGAAGACGGTACGATCTTGGGTGAGTATTTCGCTGACTTGTTCGTCGAAGATTGCCTGATCGTGGAACTCAAGGCGGTCAAGGCGACCATCGACGAGCATGTTGCTCAATTGCTGGGATATCTGAAAGCGTCCCGGATCGAAACTGGTTTGCTGATCAACTTCGGCGCGGCCAAACTGTACGTAAAGAAGTACCTGATGACGCAGGAAGGATAGCCACGAAAAACACAAGAAGGCACGACAAGGAGCCGTTCATTTTTGTGGTTTCTTGTGTTCTTTGTGGCCTCCTGGATTTGACCGGCAGGTAACGGACACGCGCGGCCAAACTGTACGTAAAGAAGTACCTGATGACGCAGGAACGATAGCCACGAAAAGCACAAGAAGGCACGAAAAAAGCTCCTCACTTTTTGTGGTTCTTCGTGTCTTTTGTGGCCAACATGAATCCTGGCCAGGAACACAGACCGCTACCCGCAGGACTCGGTCCCGGATCTGACCGGCAAGTGGCGGACATGCGGCAAACCGTGGTCGATCCTTCGGAAGAGCGTGTCAATGAAATGGTCGGATAGCAGACAAATGAGGAAACCGATGCGAGTTCGTTCGATGTGTTTGTGGATGGCTGTGCTCTACACCGTGCTGGCGGGCGGGGCGGGATACACGCGGGGAGCATCCGTCCTGGAAGTGCCTGCCTCGGCCCCGTCCGGGATGACAGAGTTGCGCCGGGTGGTGTTGCCGGAAACGCCTCTACGCGGCTACGGGACACTCGGCGGCGAGTTTGTCGAGTATCGGTTGTCGAACGACCAAGGGGTTGCTTCGCTTCTGCGCATAGCCTGCGCCGACGCGGCGAAGGCCGGAATCACGCTGGGCAAGTACCGCTCCGATCTGCGCTCCTTGGGGGGCGTGACGGAAAGTTCGGTCAAGATCGAGATGCACGAGATCCCCGTGGCGCTGGTGGAGGGCAGAGGCGCGATCCTCGCCGTGCGGCAGGAAAAGATCGTACTAATCGCGACCGCGCCGAGTGCCGAGGAGATCGGATCGCTCCTGAAAGCCTGGAAGATCACTCTCGGCAACGACCTGGATTTCGTCGGCGCGGTCGTGCCGATGTATCTCGACAAGTTCGATAAGTGGGGGTTCGGCTTCTGGTGTAGTTCGCCGCTGAAGACGCCGGAGAAGCAGGAGGCGACCTACGATGTGCGCGAGAAGTTCGCGTGGGCCAGGCAGATGGGCGTCGGCCTGCAGATCGATTTCAAGCTCAATCAAACCGTCAGCGCTGCGGGGATCCTGGAGGACAAGAGCCGGCGCTGGGCGGTTGACCTGGCGCGGGAGATGGGCATCCCGGTGAGCGTCCAGACGCAGGGGGAGCCGGCGCCGCAGTGGATCGCCAACCGCTATGGCGACGAGATGCAACTGAAGATCCCGCAGTTCATCGGCAATTGGTACGGCGTGGGTGGGTTCAATCAAGCGGGGGCCGGCAGTCCACTCAACACGCTGAGCTGGGCCTCGGTGAAAGGCAAGGAGCAACTCTTCGCCGACCTCTACGAGTCGGTGCGCAGATACGGCTGCTTTCCCAACGTCATCGGCTATGGCGAGTGGCATGGCGAAGTGGCCGACGGGGCAAACGCCAAGTTCATGGATTACGGCCCCGCCGCCGATGCCCGCTACCGCGACTACCTGCGGGACAAATATGGAACGCCCCAGGTGGTGGACCAGCGCTGGTCCGGCGGCCTGGGGCGGATTGGGACCTGGGGCGATATCCGCCTGCCGGAGCCCGCGGAGTTTCTGGGCTGGGGCGACAGGGCGATCGATCTGCAGGGCCAGTGGCGGCGCAGTCTCAGGGAGAAAATGCCGGCCGATGCCCAGGACAAGTGGGACGAACCCGGCCTCGATGACAGCGCCTGGCAAGAGCTTGTGACGCCGGGGAACGACCGGCAGGTCTTCCGGGAAAAACGGCGCGTGCCGACCATCTTTCGGCGTACCTTCGAGCTGACGGCTGAGCAGTTGGCCCGAGTGAAGGCCGATGGCAAGGTCTGGCTGTATGCCTGGACGCTGGAAGGGGCTGTCAATCAGACGCTCGAAGTTTCCGTCAACGGCCAACGGCTGCCGGCCCAGCGCTACCGCAGCCATAATCCGTGGGTGGCGTTCGAGGTCGGCAAATACTTGCAAACGGGAACCAACCTGCTGGCCCTCGCCATGCCGTGGGGAGAGCTGTCCTACCGCGTCTACCTCTCGCCCGCGGCGCCGCACTGCTATCCGGATCTGGGGCCGGACATGAATGCGCGCTGGGTGGACTATTGCGACTTCATTGCCTGGTTGCGCGAGGACGGCCTGCGCCGCTCGGTGGAAGCGATCCGCCGCCACGATCCCGACAAGTACATCAAGTTCTACGCGCCCCATGATCACTCGGACATCATGAAAGCGCTGGGCGAGGAGTACGGCTGCTACTTCCACGACACCGGTGGCATGAGTGGCAATTGGAGCGACGGCCTGCCGTCGCTGGCGCGCAGTTCGGGGCTGCCCTTCAGCCTCGAACCGGGCAACCCCGCGTATGATTTGCCAAGCTTGAAAGGCTATTTCGGCACTTGGCTGACCGAAGGGCTTAACGCGATCGATTATTTCATGGACATCGGCGACATCCTGTGGCGGCCGGATCAGAAGGCATGGTTCGAGGCGCGCCAGCCGCTGGTGCATCTCTTCGGCAAATTCCACGGCCCGCGCGCGGACGTCGCGGTCCTGGAGGGTGTGCGTTCCCAACGGCTGACCGGCTTTCCGTGGGATAGCTTCGACACGCCCTTACACTGGAGTAGTCGTCGTCGCGGCCTCGGCACGCTCGGCGGCGTCCCGAACCCGCGCGATCTCATCAACGAGCGTGATTTCTCCCGCGGCAATGCCGACCGCTACAAGGTGATCATTGACGACGCCACGTTGATCATGGACGAGACACTGATCGACCGGATCGAGGCGTGGGTGCGCGCCGGTGGCATGTTCGTCACCCAGGGACACACCGGGCGGCACACACCCACCGCGAAAGACGCCTGGCCGATCAACCGGCTGACCGGATACAGGCCGGTGGGCAACAACGACAACTGGCGTGTGGAGCCAGTGCCGGGACAGCCGATCTTCACTGATCCCGTCTGGTCCACGCGCGACGCGCACGGCCCGGCCGTCGGCGGCGCCGGATTGCTACTGGAAAAAATGGCGTCCGAATGCCAGAACATCCTGCAATGGCCCAACGGCGCCATCGCCATGGGTGTGCGTCCATTGGGAAAAGGCAAGGTAGTCACCCTGGGCACCTGCATGCCGCGTGTGGACACCGCCTGGCCGGAGCTGCTCACGTGGTGCGGGCTGGACGTGCCGCCGGCGCCGGTTGCCCCCGGCTGCCGCACCGCGCGCTGGGTGAGCAACAACGGTCTGTACGACGTGACCATCGTCTCGGCGGCATTCGTGAAAGAGCCCACCGCCGTCACGCTCACGATTCCGGGCGGCCAGACCACGCTGCGCGACCTGCTCAGCGGCGCTACCCTCACCGGCGTCGCCAACCACGGCAAGGTGACTTTCGAGGGCCTGAAGGTGGACCCGCTGGAGACTTACGCGTTTCTGGTGCCGCGGCCCCGGTTGAGCCCGACGCCGCTGGAATGGATCACTTTGCAGCGCGATTGGTGGAAGGGCACCCGGCAGCCGTCGCCTGCCCCGAAACTCAAACCGTGGGCCAACACCCTGCCCCTGGATGACGATTGGGCCTTCCAGCCCTTGCCTCATAGCCTGGAGACTGTGGCAACGCTGGCCGGAGCCGACGTTGACGACCGCGATTGGGACCGCCTGGACATCGGCGTCTGGTACGGCAAGAAATACCCCGACACGAAATGCGGCATATTCCGTAAGTGTTTCACCGTACCGGCGGCCTGGCAAACAAACGGCCGGACTTGGCTTTGGATCCGTGGGGCGAGCCCCGGCTATCCCACCCTGCCGCCAGGAAAAATGAGGGTGTTCCTGGACGGTCACCCCGTGACGGGCGGGGAGCACGGCTACATCCGTGAAGACGTTACTGATCGATTAGCGCCGGGCGCCCACACGCTGGCCGTGGCGACCGAAACGCTGTCGGTCATCGGCGGCATCATCGGCAACGTCTGGCTCGAACATATCCCGGAGCCCGCCGCGCGGCAGTCGCTCGCCGGGGACTGGAACGGCGTCGTCCTGCCCGGGAGAACCACCATGCTCCTGGATCAGGTCCGGCTCGAGTTCACGCCGAACGCCGCGCGACGAGGCCAGCGGGTGGTGCTCTACATCGAGACGCGGGAGAACATCGTCAACGGCATCATCCTCAACGACCGGTTCATCAACCGCGACTTCGCCGGGATGCATTTCCTGATGGACATCACGCCCTTTGTGCGCTGGGACCAACCCAACAGCCTCAGCCTGCATTCGATGTATCCCACGCAGCCCACCAACGTGAAGACCGTGGAAATTCGCTACTACGATGAAGCGTGAACGCCAGAATGCTCCGGGTTCTCCAGGAAGGCCACGCGCCCCACGTAGTCCGTGGGCGTCAGGTCGGCAGGCAGGGTCTGGAAGTACAGCGGATTCGCCTGCTCGAGCACCAGCACCCGCGCGAGGCCAGCGCCAGCCAGCGAGGGCCGGCATTTCGCGAGCCGGCTGAGTTCGAGGTAACTTCACCAAGCGGCGGCCTTTGAACCTGAGACCATGCTCCGGTATACTTTGGGAGGCGAATCCAAACTGAAGGAGTAGAACGTGACCACGACAACTACGGCGGCGGGCAAACGCTGGACAGCGGCGGAACTGCGTCGAATGCCTGCACACGAACGCGAGGTCGAGCTGCAGGCAGCTGCGGAGCAGGCGGAAAGCGAGTACCGCGCCAACCCGGAGTTGACCGCCTCCGAGGCCCTTGGCAAGGACGACCTCCATGTCGATAGTGCGAACACCGAGACGCGGTGAGGTCTGGATGGTGGATTTCGATCCCGCGATAGGGGCCGAGATTCGCAAACTGCGGCCCGCCGTCGTGATCAGCGTGGACGCCGTGGGACGGCTGCCGTTACGCTTGGTCGTGCCGGTCACGGACTGGAAGCCGTCGTATGCGGGCTATCCGTGGTTCGTCGAACTGCCCGCCTCGCCGAGGAACGGCTTGAGCAAGGACTCGGGAGCCGACGCCTTCCAGACCAAGTCGATTTCCGAGAACCGTTTTGTACGCAGGCTGGGTGAGGTGACTGCGGCCCAACTTGACGAAATCGCCGAGGCCATTGCGCTCTGCGTCGGCGCGTCGTAGTCCGTGCCCTTGCGTCCAAATCTGGATTGGATGACTGTGAGAAAGCACGGCCATGAGCATTTTTGGCGATCTCGAAACGCCTGCGGCGGACAATTGCCCGGGGCGCATAGGTGACGACAGCGCAGGCGATGGTACAATACGGCCTAATTGCATGGCCTGGCTTGGACGTGATTTCATTTCCCATGAGTGCATACGTCGCATGATGCATGAAGAAAGGAACCGCCCCATGATCGCTCGGATTACCCTCGGCCTGTTTGTGTTGTCGCTCGTCGCGTCGGCCAGAGCGGCCGAGCCATTGCGGTACAAGTGGCAACCGGACCAGCAGTTCGTCTACGAGCTTCAGATCACCGTCGATCTGCCGACCAAGGTCGAGACCATGCAAGGAACGATTGCGTACCAAGTAAAGTCGGTGGATTCCCCGCTCCGGATCGGCTATCGGGGTGGTCTGAAGACATCGTCAAAGGACAAACCAGGGCGGTCCTCCGCGCCGGCCTCTCCATCCCGCAGACCGGGTCCTCCACACCCGGACCCGTTCGGAGGCAGGATGCTCGGCCCAGGCGGTCGCTTGGCACAGCCGGCGAACCAGTTACAGGGACTCACAACAACGACCAATCAAATCTCGTTGACTCCTATGGGCGAGATCCTGGAATTGCAGGGCAGTTCCCAGTTGCCGTATCTGCTCGGCAATCTCTCGCTGATGGTCATCGAACCTCTGCCGGATCAAGATCGACCGTCTTGGAGCGTGGAGGGAGGCGTAGTAATCAAGGAGAAGGGCCAGCAGGGCGGCCCAGCGCGGCCGTTTGGCCATCCGTTGTCGCAGCCCACGGGAGGTGGCAAGCCCGAAAAAACCACATCGGGGAGCCGCTCTTCGTCCTTCACTCGAGAAAGCGAATCGGGAGACAACGTCATATTCAAGAAGACTTTCCGGCTTGAGTCACCTGGAGATACGCAGAGCATTGCCGTCGAGGGTGAGGGACGCTGGACCTTCAATCGCAAATTGGGCATGTCCGAATCGCTGGACTTTTCCCAGCGATTGACCGTGAAGGAGAAGAACGTCTCGTTCGCGATTCCCCTAACGATCAAGTATCACCGCCTGTCTGAAGACGAACTCGCAAAGACCGAGTACAACGAAGCCCGCCCCGTTCAGAGAAAGGGACTGTGGATCACGTATGACACGCCGCTGCCGACAGGACTCGTCGTCGCTGCGAATCGGTTCCGGCAGCCGGAGACTACGTATTATCCGGCCGAAGTGGTCGCGATTCTGGATAATGGATTGGTCAAAGTTAAGTACCGACCTGGGATTGAGACGGAAGACCGACTTCGCGAGGACATATTCCTCGCGCCACCCGACGTGGACCAGCCGCGCTTGGATGCCACACAACTGACGGCCCTTCAGGCATACCGCGATGAGGTCCAGCGGTCATTGGGTTCGTCACCGGCGGAAGCCACCAAGAAGGAACGACTGAATTTGGCCTACCGTGACGGCAATGACCCGCTGCCGGAAACTGGGGCGCCGGTTACGAATCAGACGCCGCTGCCGAAGTACCTCGTAGTGGCCGCGAAACGAAAGAACCAGTGGTACCAAGCACATGTATCGCAAACATTGCCGGACGGACGGATCGCCGTGAGATTCTCCGGCGCGGAAAAAGATGCGACAGTGGCTCGGTCGGACTTGCAGCTTCCTCCCGCCGACGTCAAGCAACCGAATGTGCCGCTGACCGGCGCGTCGCCTACGAGCAGTGGGGCGCCGGCAACATCAGGCAATGCGGGGGCGGTGTTTCGTACCTGGACTGACACGACGGGACAGTTCTCGATCGAGGCCAAGTTCGTCGCCGAAGATGGCGACAAGGTTCGATTGGTGAACAAGGACGGCAAGGAGCTCAAGATGCCGCTCGCCAAGCTGCGGGAGTCGGACCGCAAGTACGTGGAGTCTCTACGCCAACCGGCAGCAGTCAACCCATTTACACCTCAATAAGCATCCGTTCATGCAATCACGCCTGAAGCCCGGCGGCCCCTCTCTGCATAGCCGGACTTCGACTCTGCGCTTGGCTCGAGCACCGTCTCGCACCGTTCCCCGTTCCCATGCGAACGTGACCCGCTTCACACGGGTGCCCCAGTTGTCATCCCGGACAACAACGGAACCAAGCGGTTAGGCGAACTGAACTGCTGCTGGTATCCTGCCACGCGACTGCATGGGCTGGGCACCTGGAGCGTGCCGTTGAAGGCCGGCTTCCACGAGATCAAGATCGTGTACATCGACTTCCGCATGGACGGCCCGCAACGGCTGAACCAGGTGGCAGGCGTTCGCGACTGCGTGTGGAGCGGCGAGCGGCCTGCGTTGCTGATCTCAGGACCGAACCTCCCGCGCCAGCCGATTCCAGCCGCATGGCTTTGGCACTGATGAGGGACATCGGCATTAGATCAAGCGGCCGTCGGCGTGCAGTCTTCAAGTTCCACTTGAAATCTGCACGCTGAGGGTCTATTCCCTCGCGGGCCGCACCGCCGTCCTCACGCTGCTGCCGTTCGCCTGGGACGAACTCCGCCACTACCAACCCGCGCTCGCTCCGTTCGAACTCATCGTGCAGGGCTGCTTCCCGCGACTGCACGAGGACCGGCTGCAGTCCGACCGGTTTTTCAACAGCTACATCCAAACGACGCCGAGCGGGATGTCCGGGCGCTGATCAATCTCAAGGACCTGCGGCGCTTCCAGCAGTTCCTGGTCCTCTTGGCCGGCCGGGTTGGGCAATTGCTCACTATCGGGACTCACGCGGGAACGAAGTGGACCTGCTGATCCGGGAAGGCGCGACGCTGACCCCGGTCGAAATCAAGTCGGCGGCGACGTTCAGCGACGAGTTCCACACGGGCATCCACCGCTTCCGAGAAACCGTGGGCGGCAAGGCCTCGGGCGGGGCGATTCTCTACGACGGTCCGGATGCGTTTCACTTCAAGGAAGCCCGTGTGTTCAATCCGCTGACGCACGCCGGGTTGGATACGTGGTGCCCCCAAACTGGCAATTCAAGGTGAACCCTTCTCGGTTCCGATACACATGATCCGCCCATCGACGAGCGGCACCAGCACATCGCCAGCCCGCGTCAAGGATAAACCGCCGAACACTGGCTGTGCCGGCAGTTTGACATCCCACAGCAGGAACCGGTCGGTCCGATTCACGGCCACCACATGGAAGTCGCCCGTGCGACCGCTCACGAACACGCCCGACAGCTAATGTCTTGCCGCAACCGTAGCAGGCGGGTGTCGGCAGCTGCCGGAAGCTCGGGCGGCTGTCAGAACCGCGTCACCGCCTCGGGACCGTCCAGCGTCACACAGAGGTGTGCCAGCCAGTCCATGCCCAGCACCGCTAGGCTTGTGGGCCTCCCGGACTTCGGATGAGCAAACGGGTGAATAAGGAGCACGTCCATCGGCTCGAAGGTGATCGTCTCGGACTGTTTCTGGTTCGTGGCCAGGGACCAGCCGACGCGGTGCTGCCAAGCGTTAAGATCCAACCCAAACCACCGGACCTTCGTTGGACGCCCTACGTCGATATCCCGGATGCCGGCAATGCGCGCGTAGTCGCCCGTGAATGCGGTCCAGAGCGTGCCCGTGTCGGCAGTCGCGTGGAAGAACACCGAGTTCAACGGTCCCACCGGTGATTGGAGCTTGACCGCGAGCCGCACGCGCCATGTCGCTGGCTTGACGCCGTCCGGCGATGGTTGCGGGGTCCACGGGATGATCATTTCCAGTCCAGCTCCTCGCCGGGAGCCGGAATTCGGTCGACCAGCAGCGTTTCCTCAGGGCACGTCAACTGAATTTGATCTTGCAGACGTGGCAAGTCGTCGTCGAACAAACGTACGGAGCGACCGGCTAAGGCGACCCATTTCCCAGCGTAGTCCCGCTGCAAGTTGCCCCAATTCGTGGCCAGAAAATCCGCGCTCTCGCTGAGCAAGGAGTCGGTGCCTGGTGGGTGTTTGGTGGTCATGGGAGACCCTCCCGATTTTTCGCAAAGGATGTGGTTCCTGCTCTTGGTAGCAAACAGGCTCCACAGCGAGATTCTACGCATTCCGCCCAGGTTTATCCAGATGTGATGCTACGGAGATCGCGGCGGGCACGGGAACCACCTTGTCCTTCATCGGGGTTCAGAACCAAGACGCCGCCGCCGTCTTTCAGGAATAGCCGGTCAGGCGTCGCCACCACCAAAGAGGCGCTCTCCCCAAAGTCGTTGGCGATCGGCCTGCGCCACAAGACCTGTTCGTTGTACGCGCTGCGGGCCACCAGTTCATGAGGCAAGCCCGAGGGATGCTGAAAGACGCTGCTCTGTGCCGTAAACATCCGGCCAGCGGATACGACGTGGATATCCCAATGGCCGCCGTAGTACGGCTTGCCGGTCCACTGCAGTTCGCAAGGAACGCCGGAGAAGGCCGTGTCGAGCGACACCAGATTCCCGTCCGCAGCGTGCAGACGCTTCGAGAATTGGGCCGCCTGTGATTGTCGTTAGCAACAGTTCGCCGATCATGAATTTGGCGGCGGTCGGAGAACTCGACCTCCTGCGAGCGCTCTACGGACGTCTGATCATTCCCCAGGCCGTCTACGAGGAGATTGCCATCGCAGGCAAAGGCCGGCCCGGTGCCAGCGACGTGGAGGTAGCGTGAAGGTCTGAGCCTAGCCGACGTCTCGGCGCGGACGGGGATTGACCGGGGGAACGTGAGCAAACTGGGGCAGAACGCCGACAACATCGAACTCAACACGCTGGTGCGGCTCGCCGATGCGCTGGCCTACGACGTCGTGGTCGACATCAAGAAGCGTCCCCTGCCTGCGAAGGGCTAGCGGCCTATCTTCCTTTCCTCCGCTCCCGTATTCCGCCTAAGGCCGTTTCTTCCCTCGGCGCGGCCAATCTGCTCACAGCTCTTCAGCTTCTAAGGGGCCGTCCAGGGGACGTTCTCCACCTGCCCTTCCGTTCGCCTACGCAGTCTGTTGCTATAAGTTCCGTCATAGTTGCAGAGCCGCAGAATGGCCAACTCCAGACACCATAGCCCTGCACGCCAAGCGTCGTAGTAGGTATCGGCATATTTGTCCCGATTCGTCTTGTCAGGATGGACCAGAGAGTTACGGATCTCTGTCAGAGCGTGAGGATGGGCCAGGGAGCCGATGTCGCGACATCCGGAGACGACCAAAGACTGGATCGCCAAAGCACAGCAGTTGGTGGATGCCGGGAAATACAGGGAAGCCCATGAGCTGTACGAGTCCCATATCATCATGGCGGACGCCCCTGAAATCGGCTCCTACCAGACCATGGGCGATCTCTGGATCCAGCAGGTGGGCATGGCGGCGTCGCAATCCAAGGGATACCGACGCGCCCTGGACGTGGCGACGGGCCTGGTGACAGTGACCCAGCCGCTGGCGGATGGGTCGATCCTCACCGAACAGGCGATCTCCTCGGCGGTGGATGACTGCATCGCCATCCGGCTCACTTCGACTGCGGCCCATGGGCTTGACTTCGATGTGAGCGTCACCCACCCGATCGCGAAATTACCTGCTGGTGTCTTCGTCACGCCCCGGATCGTTGCCGATCAACCTGCAAAGGATTTGGGCGGACCAGTCGAAAAATCCTTGGAATATGCCCGCTGTTTCGACGGGGACACGGCTTTGAAGGCACTTGACATCCTGGCCGCCCGGCCATCACCTATTTGGCGATAACCGCTGCCAGTTGGATCAGAACTTCGGTTTGGTCGCGGCTGTCGTGGAGATGTTGCTGCAAAGTCATGATTCCCGGTGGGAAGGACGACGGCAGCGACAGCGACGAGCCCGGTGCTCCCGAAGGCAAGAAGCATAAGAAACGGAAGAACAAATGACCATGTCCACAAAACATATCCTCGCTTTTCTAACCTCCGTGCTGCTGGCGCAGCCCGGTTCGCTTTACGCCGCTGAAGTGGCAAAGCACAAACCCAACATCGTTTTGATTTTCGCGGACGATCTGGGGTTCGGTGACGTAGGCTGCTACGGCGCGACGAAGGTGGAGCGCCGAACCGAGGCACGCGTGTTGCAAGAGTTGTCGGGCCCGTGGCAAGTCAGCTTCGATCCGAAATGGGGCGGCCCCGATAGGCCGGTGCCGTTCGACAAACTCGCTGACTGGAGCAAACGACCCGAACCCGGCATCAAGTACTATTCCGGCACGGCAATCTACCGGACACGTTTCACGCTCCATGCTGCATGCACCTTCCTCGACCTCGGCGCGGTGGAAGTGATGGCGCGAGTGAAACTCAACGGCAAAGATTGCGGCATCGCGTGGAAGCCGCCGTATCGCGTGGACATCACCGACTCCGTCTGCGTGGGTGAAAATGAGTTGGAGATTGACGTCGTCAACCTCTGGATCAACCGTTTGATCGGCGACGAACAACTCCCGCTCGACGCCAAGTGGAAGGACTTCGAGACGCTTTTGGATTGGCCCGAGTGGTTCAAGACCGACAAGCCACGCCCATCGGGCCGGTACACCTTCACGTCCTCCCGGCATTACAAAAAGAACTCACCACTGGCGTCGTCCGGCCTCCTCGGCCCGGTAACGATTCAAGTGAGTAAGAGGACGGCTCCATGAAACACGCCTTTCTTGCCGGTAAGCCCGCTGAATTCGGCTATCTTGTGGCGTATTTGTCGGTCGAAAGAGACTCCCGGAGACCACATCGCGGCTCCCGATCAAGAGAAGTCGTGTCCTAATTCGTGAGACTGCTGCTATTTCTTGGTTAGTAGTGTGCAGCTTCCCATGTTCCCAAACAAGTCAGGAGAGATCACAATGCGCAGCATCGGTCGAATCGGAGTGGTGACACTTGTCCTCGCGGTCGCCTTGGCGTTCGTCAGTTCCCCGGCATTTGCCAAAGGCAAGAAAAATAAAGGGACCCACGCGACCGGAGGCAAGGTGACGGCCGTGGAGACGGGTTCAGTTACCCTCCAGACCAAGAAACAGGGATCCAAGCAGTTCACCCTGACGGACGCCACGAAGTACGAAAAGGCCAGCAAGGATCCAGCTCAACCTGCCACGCCGGCGACGTTGGCAGACGTCAAGGTCGGTCGGCACGTGAAAGTCACGGCGTCCGCGGGCAAGGCTGAAAAGGTCACGATCGCTGGCGGCAAGGGCAAAGGCAAGTCAGGGAAGAAACACAAGTAGCCACGCAAGCGAACCTTGGAGTGCGTACGATTTGTCGCCGCTTTCTTTCCTTGCCGTTTCGACCTTCTGTGGTGTGGGACGACCAGCGACCTACAGGAGATCAAGTCAACGCGGCGCTCAAGAGAAAGCCTCGCACCGCTCGGCAGAACGGCGACCGGATACCCTCTGGGTCCGCCGCACTCCAAGGCGTGCTTCGTTTGTTTCAGGTCTTGTCGGCCCCGGCCAGCACGCCGCGCGCCGACCGGCTCAGGCTGACCAAGCATGAATGGCATCTCGTCGGGACAGGAAGAACTCGACCGGAACAAGCAATTGATGCTGCTGATGACGCAGCACCAACGGCGGATCTTTTCGTACATCTACACGCTGGTGCCGGACCGCCACGACGCCGAGGATTTGTTGCAAGAGACCAGCTTGGTCATCTGCGAGAAGTTCCATGAATTCACGCCCGGTACCGATTTCGTGGCCTGGGCTTGCCAGATCGCCTGGTGGCGAATCCGGGCGGCTCGGCAGAAGTTCGCCCGAGCGAAAGTGATCTTCGATGAGACCGTCCTGGCCGCGGTGGCCCAAACGGCGGCGGAGCTGAACGCGGAGATTGATGACCGACACGTCGCTCTGGACCGCTGCCTGAAGAAGTTGCCGCTGAGGGATCGTGAATTGGTGCTGGCACGGTATGAGCCGGGCGGGGGCGCGGAGGCCGCGGCGCGCCGCTCGGGCCGCTCGCTGGCGGCGGCCTACAAAGCCCTGGGACGGATTCGCAAACTGCTCCTGGACTGCGTCAGCGATCAACTCGCGACGAGCAACGCGCCATGAATCTGACCGATCAAGAAATCCTGGAACTGACCGAGTTGTGCAACTCGCTCGTCGACGGTAGGTCGACGGACGTCCAACAGACGCGACTCGCTGAACAGCTCGCTGCGTCCGAGGCGGCGCGGCAGTTCTACGTGCGGTTCCTGGGCCTGTCCGCGAGTTTGCACCAGTACGCCGCCGAAATGCAAACGGACGCGGTCGACGTGGCGGTGAGTGTCCCGCGTCCTTGGTGGCGACGCAAGTTCGCTTGGGCCTTCGGTTCGTTGGCCCTGGCCGCTGCTCTCCTGATCGCGCTGACGCTGGGGACGGTCGGCCGTTCCAGATCCGACGCACTGGCCGACGTGGAGGCCGAGGAGTCGGTGGCGCAGGTGACGGGCGTGAAGGACTGCCGGCCGACCGGTGCACTCCCTGCCTGGCGGCCCGGCGAACAGATCCGGTGCGGGCAGCGGCTGGACTTGGCCAGTGGCCTGCTGGAAATCACTTTTGATTGCGGCGCCCAAGTCACCTTAGAAGGACCCGCCACGTTCGACGCGAACTCCGCTTGGGAGGCGGCGCTGACTCAAGGCACCTTGCACGCGAGCGTGCCGCCGGAAGCGATCGGGTTCCGCATTGCCAGTCCCGCGGTGGAGGTCCTCGATTTGGGCACGGAGTTCACCGTCGTCGCGGCGGCCGGGGGCAACACCGAGGTGTTCGTGGTCCAGGGGCAAGTCGAGGCCACGCCGCGCGATTCCGCCGGTCACACCCAACCGGTGGTCATGCTGCACGCTGAGCAAGCTCACCGTTTTGGGCCGACGGGAAACGCGGAAATCGCCGGAGCGAAAGCGAAAGTGACGCGGTTTGCCAAACGCGCCAAACTCGAGCGGTTTGCCCAGCCTGTCGGCTACGTGCAGTGGTCCTTTGATGAGCCGGAGGGACGACTCTTGCGCGCGGTCAGTGCGCGGCTGTCTTCGGCTTCCTACGACGCCCACCTGGAATCCGTTTCCACGGAGGCGCTCAGTGAAGTGCGCGTGCCAGGGCGGTGGCAGGGAGCGCTGCGGTTGGACGGGACGGTTTACGCCGAAGCGCCCGCACCGGAGAGTGCGGCCAGCACGGCATGGACGGTCGCTTGTTGGGTACGGATTGCCCCGGACGCGGCGCCCGCCGAGGCTTCCGCCATGGTGGCCTGGCGCATGAAAGCGGCCCGCAAGGCGGATGGCTGGCCCGTGGAAATTGGCTGGAATCCCCGCCCGGCGCACGGTACCTTCGGAGCCCTGCGCACGCAATGCGGCCGCGATTGCCTCGTCGGCACCACGCCCCTGCGCGACGGACGTTGGCATCATGTGGCCGCGGTGCTTGTACCACACGCCCGTGGGAGTTCGCGATTGCACGTGAAATTGTACGTGGACGGTCAGCTGGAGCGAGTCACTGTCACCCGCACCGCGGCCCACGCCCGCAAACATCATCGCGAGACGATTGCGGCGTCCAGCCGTGACCGGATATTTCTGGGCCGCCGCCTCGACACTCCGCCCGCGAAAGGCTTCGGGTTTCGCGGCGAACTGGATGAACTGCTGATCGCCGACCGGGCCCTAACGCCTCAGGAGATCAAGCGGTTGATCCACGAGAACCGGCCGGAGTCGCCATCAATCGTGGCAGCAGCTGCGCCGGACGCATTTTCGCCGAGCGTGGTCGCTCCCGAACCGTCGCTCGAAACACCCACTACGGGAAGGACCAACTGATGAGGTTCACCACGATTTGCCTCGTGCTGTTGCTTTGCCCGACGCTGTCCGCGTGGGGCCAAGGACCGAGCAGGCCCAACGCGTCGTCACCCGCCGGGACTTCGTCGCGACTGGCGGCGCCTCGTACAGGCAACCGCCCGGCTGCCCCACCGCCCGCCGCTCGAGTGCCACCGTCGCTGTCAACCTTGGTGCTGGATGTGGCGGCGCTCGAAACCTTGGACAAGCTGGACTTGTCGACGGCGCAGCTGAAATCCCTGCAACAACTGGCGCGAGGGGCAGTTGGCAGCGAGGAGCGCGCCGCGGGCCAAGGGCCGGATGAACTGCGCCTGGCTCTCATGACGATGCGAGAGGCTCTACTGCAGGGCCGCGATGAGCAGGTCGAAGTCTTGCAGGATCGCGTCGCCGAGATGTTGGAGGCCGAGGGGGTGGAGGTCGACGACAGCATCGAGTTGACTGCCACCGCCCGGAAACGCTCGCCCGACGCGGTGAAACTGTTGAAGGCCAGCCAAGTGGCGGCCTACATCAGCGAGTACGCCGACGATGTCACTGACCCGCTGGATGAACTGCTCGAAGCGATGAACGAATCGCGCGAGGCGGATCAGGCGGACTTCGATGTCCTGCGGGACCAGGTGTCCGACGATCTGGCGCTGGCCGCCGGCGGTTTGGATGCCGAGAAGGACCGCCAGGTCAGCGAGGCGGTGACCGCCTGGCTCACTAAGGTGCGGGCTCTGAGCGGGCCGGAATTCGAAACACAACGCGACGCCTTGGAGGAGGAGGCCCGGACGTTGGTCGGCCAGGTCGATCCGCTGCAGGTCATTCGGCATTACCTGGAACGCGACTTGGCCGAGTTGCTATCTAATCCGCGGCTCGTCGCGGTACTTGAGGCCTGCCTGGACGTCCGTGTCCAGCAAGCTCGTGCGGAAAACAGAAAACTGTAATCGGTCAATTCTCGCGTCCTCCACGGACGCGCTCATTCAAGGAGAAACCCATGAAACGGTTATTGATGTGGTTGGTTCCCCTCGTGCTCCTGTCGTGGCTGGTCACCGGTGTACCCGACGCCGGAGGTGCGCCCAATCGCCCGGCCCAGAAAGCGCCCAAGGCGGTGGCTCCCGCCGCCCGAGTTCACACCGCCAAGAAACGCGGCCACAAGCCCCACCCGCACGGCGCTGTCGCGGTCTCGGTGGTGGACCAGAAGGGCCTGCCCGTCACCGGCGCGACGGTGCATCTCCGCAAGATCGCTCCCCACAAGAAAAAGGCGGGCAAGCCGATGCCCGGCGCACATGCCGCGGTCGTCGCCCACGGCGCCGGGAAGCATCACGTGCGCCGCCATCCACCGCACCGTGCCGGCCGGACCGCGACTACCGACGCGCAGGGGCGGGCGTTCTTCCAGAACGTCAAGGCCGGACATTTTCGCGACACCGCCCACAAGAAAGGGGTAGGCACAGGCCGTGCCCATGCGGCCGTCCACGCTGGCCAGACCACGGAAGTCACGATCCGGCTCGTGCGACACGCCCATGGTCACCGTGCGGCGGCGAACCGCGGAGTACTCAACCGTCCGCCGCATCCTCAAGTGGCCCCGCATGCTCCCGTAGCACCTCGAGCGCCCGCGGCACGTAAACGGTAGGGTTACCGGCCGTCAATAGACAAGGGTGGCCTCTTTGGTTGAGGAGTCCGGTTTTCGGTGGCATCGTATTGCCCGCGCAAATCGCATTTGTCGTCTCATTAAGGAAGATTATGGCAATGAAGAACTGGAGTTTCCGGCCTGCGCCAACGGTTCTGCACTGCTTGGACTTGCGATGCTTGTCTCGACGGTGTTGGCCGCGCCGAAACAGCCGCAGCACAAACCCAATCCTGTCGGGGCGGTACAGGGCAGAGTGGACGAGGCCCGGAAGAAACTGGATGCGGCCAAGAACAAATTGGCCCACGCCGGGGCGGCCGAGAAGAAAGCCGAAGAGCGTAAGCACCGTCGCGGCCGAGCCCCTGCGTTACTGGTTCTGCATTCTCGTCGCCGATCCTCGCCAAGACTTCCTTCTGGCCCTCCTCTGGGGCACAAAGCCAGTCTCTGTCGACCGCCCGCATTGTGACATTGGCAGTCACACCCCTGCGCCCCAAGCCCCAAATGCCTCAGAATCCGACACCCGAATCTCGCCCGATCAGCGCACCGCGTATCAAGGAGCTAATCACCAGCGACCTGATTCACACCAACAAAGAAGCTGATGAGATGATGGCTGACCTGATCGCCCGGCGGCTCACCGAAACCCTGGCGGCACTTCCGCGTCGGCGGTGGCGTCGTCCACCAGCGCTTCGCATGCTCCAAGCCGCGGGAGGTGAAGGTCCGTGTCAACGGAGAATTCGCGAAATCGTAGTTGCCGTCATACTTCCAAACGGTGAGCACTCAGAGTCCTTCCGCCAGCACCGTTTCCACTTCACCATGGACACGGACTTTGACTTCGCGAGGCTCGGCGGACGCAATGCGGTAGCGAGTGACTTGGCCGTCCTTCCATTCGATGTCCACGGTGAAATTGCCCCGCGCCCGCAGGCCGGACACCTTGCCGGCAGGCCACGCTTTCGGCAGCGCCGGAAGCAATTCGATTTCGCCGGCGTGGCTCTGCACCAGCATTTCGCAGAGGCCGGCGGTGTAGCCGAAATTGCCGTCGATCTGGAAGGGCGGATGGAGGTCGAACAGGTTGGGTAACACGTCATGCACGATCATCACCTGCCAGTAGGTTCCCTGCGTCAGCGGACCCTTGGCGATCTGAAGATTGATGTTCAGGTGATTATCGCCATTCCACGGCGGCGTGTTCGACTCGTTCCACAAGTCCTGCAAGTTCGCCGGTAGACCGCCGGGCCGCGACGACGCGATCAGCAGGTAGCGGCCGAACTGGAACACCAAGGCTTCCAGTCCGCGATCGTCTCGGGTCTTGTTATATTGCTGCACCCGCGCATCTGTCGGCAGTTCCTGGTGCGCAGGGCCAGCGAGCGCCAAGGAGACCCGGCCGAATAGCCGCTGAAAATCTGCGCCGTGCGCCTCGCGAAGTTCTCCTTCAGCGGTCGTAGCGTCAGCGTGTCGCCGTTCCACTGGAGAAAGTGCACGTACACGATGTGGCCGCGATGCGTCGATCCGCCCCAGCGGCCGTTGACCCACGGACCGCCGCGCGTGCCGTAGATAACCTCGCCATAGCGTTGCGTCCACGGTGCCAGCTCCTCCAGTACGGCTTCTTCCTCGGCGCGAATCTCCCCCGTGGGCAACGGCGCAATGTTCAACAGCATGTTGCCGTCTCCGCACGCGGCGGACGAAAGCAGTTGAATCGTCTCCTTGCAGTTCCGTGTCTTTCCGTCCGGCCAGTAAGACCAACCGCCGTGATCGGAGTGTGGCGACAGGATCATGCAGGATTCCCAGGCGCGCCCGTACTGGAACGTGCCCATGCGATTCTCGGGCGCGTCGAAATCCGCGGCATCGAGTGCGCGAGATTCGGCGGGAATGCCCTTCAACCCGCGGGCAGCGCGGTTGTTGACGAGCAACTCGGGCTTGACTGTGTACATCGTCTCGAAGAGGTGCGGAATTGTGTACTGGTCCCAATTGCCGAAGCAGTGATCGAACCACATCACGTCTACCGGTCCGTATTCGGTCAGCAACTCGCGCACCTGCGCCTGGTAGTAGTCGTTGTACCGCGTGTTGTCGCCCTGGAGATAGTCGGGGTGAGTCCAGTCACGCGTCGAGTAGTACCAGCCCAACTTCAAGCCGTGCGCCTTGGCGACCTGCTGGATCATGCGGCAGATGTCTTTCTGGTAGGGCGTGTCGGCGATGCTGTAGTGGGGCGCGAACCCGCTGCCCTCGCCGAAGCGCACCTGCTTCGTGGGCCACATGGAGAAGCCGTCGTGGTGCTTGGTGATGAACACGATGTACTTCATGCCCGCAGCTTTCGCCAGCCGCAGCCACTGGTCGGCATCGAACTTCAGGGGGTTGAACTGCCGGTAAAGATTCATGTACGTCTCGCGGGGCACCTTCATGTGCTGTTGTCCGCCTTCGATGCGCCCCGCCATGCCCCAACTGATCTCTTCGCCGCTGATGGCGGCCGGGCCCCAGTGCACGAACATGCCGAACTTCGCGTCGCGGAACCACTGCAGCCGCGACTCGCGCTGCTCCGGTGTTTCCCGCAACTGCGGAATCTGGAGGCTGGCCGCATCCTCAGCCTTCCCGACGCACACGAACGTCCTCAGAACCAGAACACTGGCGATCCCGTGCAATTTCGGCTTCATACGCCTGGTCTCCTTGTCTCGTGATTCCCCGCGCTTCACTCACGCGCACCCTGAACACAGTCCTGTTTGGCGACAATCGCTAACACGCTTTCCGGGCGGACCGTCGTAAGGATGTATCAGGGTCATGGCTCTTCTCTCCCCATCAGCCGCACCGGGCCGAGCAAGCCCGCGGATTGTAGGCCCTGTCTGGCCGCCTGCTCATGGAGCTTGTGTCCGACGCGGGTGAGTCGTTCCTGCTCGGGTAGAGCATGATCGGCACACAGGCGGTTGTGCCAAGTGTTGGCCACAGTGATCACCAGTTCATTTCCCTGCTCTTGGAGCAAGCCGCCCGGAATTCGCACCCGCCACGGCTGACACCACGTCACGCCCAAGTCCCGCCCGTTGAGCGTGACCCGCGCCATTTCCTTGACCACCCCGACGTCGACGAGCATCCGCCGGTCGGCGGCCGGAGCCGGGAGGTCAAACGTCGTCCGATAGCTCGCCATCCCGCTATAGCTCTTGATCCCCTCCTCGGGCCGTTGGCTCCAGCTCTCCAGCCGACTCAGCGTCAACAAGACAGCCTTGGCGTCCGGTGCCCACGAAGCCGGCAACGGCTTCACCCACCGCGCGTCGAATGTCACCTGCCACGGCCCTGCTACCGTCGTCACCGGCTTTAGGTCTGGGAAGTTCCGGCCCCTGCCGGCCTGTTCGGGGCCATCGCGCAAGACGACGAACAATGCCTGCTCCGATTCGAAATGCAGGGGCATGGCCGTCCGCCCGTCGGCCAGGGCGGTCTTCTCCGGCAAGTCGTTAACCGATCCATCCAGCGAATCGAACAACTGCGCCACTTTCCCCGTGGCACGCAGGGTCACGACCACATCCAACGGCTGTTTGAGCGGGTTGGCGAGGAAGTAGATGTCATCAGCGCCGGAACGTCGGTGCAGCCACGTGATCTCGAACGGCTGGCTCGCGCTGGCGGCTTCGCAATCCGGCAGAACACCGTCCGCGGCCAAGAGCTCGCCGAGCGTGCGGCCCCACACCACTCGCCCTCGGCCCACTTGATGGTCGCCTTGCTCGGCCGGGATAACTCCCCAGAGCGCGTCGGCTGCCGTCTTAAGCTGCGCCTCCGCGGCGGGCAAGCCCGATAACCCCGGCGTCCGTTTAGGACGATTCCCGACCAAGGTCAGTCCTTGCTCGACTAACTGCCGAATTCTGCCCAAAGTAGCCGCACTCATTGTGGTGCATTGCGGATCGCAGAGCACCAGATAACGGTAGCTCGGACCGTTGGGCAGCACCAGTCGGCCGTCCTTGACACGGGCACGTGTGCCCAGCACTTCGGCGTTGATGCCGTCGTAGTCGTAGCCGGCGGGCAACGCGGGCTTGAGGAAACTCTTGCCCGGAACAAAGCGACAGGCCCCCTCGCCGACAAAGTACGCCGCGTCCGCCACGAAGTCGCCATGTTGCAACAGAGACTGGCACCGGGCCAGATAGCCGATGAATCCGTCCGCCAGCGGCCACCAGGCGAAATGCCGGTTGAAAATGTCATAGAACAGACAGCCGGGTTTCTCTTCGGAGGGTTGATGGGTGTAGAGGCACACCAACGCCTGGTTCAACCCGCGCGCCCAGGCTTCGTGGAACGTCCGGCGGTACTGTTCGGGAGGCGTGAACAGGCCGGCCGTCGGATGATTGGTCAGCGTTTCCGCCTGGACATAGCGGTTCCCGTAAATCCGGGCACCGGAGGCGGCCGTGCGCATGATGTCCACGGACTGCAAGTATTCGGGTCCGTATTTGCCGAACGGATGCCAGAACTCGGCCATCGGTCGGTCCGCTCGGCCGAAGATCTGCAAGCCGTCCATGTGGGGATGTGGATAGCTGCCGTAGCCGGACTCGGAATTGATGCCACCATGCATCTGATGAGCGCGCTGCTGCAGACGGCCGTAGTAGTCCGCCAGCAGATCGGCCACCGTATCGCGATAGTCCCGCAGAAACCGCTCCGTGGTTTCGCGACCCTCCACCACGCGGCGGGCCAACACAGGCAGGTAGGACAACAGATCATATCCGCGCCGCATGCGGAACTGCTCTCGGAAGTCACTCGTCCACGTGGGCTGCTGGCCTTTGCGTCCGGCACCGATTTCCCAACTGTCGGTGTGGAAGAAGAGCGGCGCGCCACCGGCATGTTTCATGCTCAATTCGCGCATCCGTTTCGCCGCGGAAGCCATCATGAGATCCGCGCCTTGGGTGTTGAGTACGTCGACCTCGTAGCCGCCCGAACCCATGCGCGCCGGTTCGGCCAGCGCCGTCCAGCCGAACCGCAGCACCGTCCACCGGCCCGCCGGGGCCTGCCAGTTCAGCTTGCCGTCCGGTTGCAGATGCGCTGTCAGGTCCCGCACATCCGCGGCGGACAGATCACTGGCGCCGCTGGCGGCGTACTCCTCTTCGAGCGCCTCGTAAGGATTCGGCGGCCAGCCCCACCAGCCGCGGTTGGCGGACTTGAAATCCCACCACTTGATTCCGAGCCGCAGCACCGATTCGTCGCCCTGACGCAGCACGGCAAACTCGGCCAATCGCAAGTCCGGTACATGGGCACGAAGAACCGCCAGCCGGAAGTGTTTCGCGACTACCGGCGGGAAGTCCACGCGTTTCCGCTCGCCCGGCTGCATCGTGAACTGCAGCACGGGACGGTACGCTTGGCCCTCGTCCGAAGCTTGGATTTCGGCCTCCGCCGGCCCGGCTCCGGGCATGCTCGCCACCAGCGCGGAGACCGCCCGGAGAGGCTGGGCGTAGCGCAAGTCCAGCATGGCGGGCGATTCCGGCGCGCAAGGCTTCTGCGTTCGCCAGTAGGTTTCCGGATCAGAGTCCGTCGCATGGCTCGCCGGCCAGTTCTCCTCTCCGCAATAGCCTCCATGAACGTTGTTGGCCTGCACCTCCAGTGGCGCTGGCGGTCGCGGGGTCTGCTCCTTGAACGCCACCACAGCCACGTCGCGGTAGAGGCCTAGTTGGGTGAACGGTTGCGGCAACGACGAGACGATCGACGCCGGCCCATCGACCTGAGTTTCGGAATAGACCAGTTGCTTCGCGCCGTCCTCCTTGCCGACCCACCAGCCGCCGTGCGACCAGCCGTCGAGAATGCTCGCCGAAAGGGTCATTCGTGATTCGTGGGCTACGCGCAGCATTTCGCCGAACCATGTGTCCCATTCCGGGCTGAGCATCTTGGGTTCGTTGGGGAGTGGCCGCCCGCCGGCGTTGATGGTCTGCATGTGCATGACGCCACCGATGCCCTGCTCCTTCATCGCGGCGATGTCGCGGGCCATGCCTTCCGGGTTGCCGTAACCGCCGAGGAACCACCAGTAGACCCAAGGCTTGGCCTCGTGGGGTGGGGCGGCGAACGCGTGGGCCAAGTCAGCTTGGGAAGACACGTTCTGTTCCGCGGCCCAGGCGAGCGTAGCCGTCAGCAAGCCGGCTAGGATCGAAGTCAGTTTCACCGTTGTCATGTCTGGCTGCCCTGTAACTTACCAAGATTCCACGTCGCGCCATCGCCCACCTCCCGTCAAAACAGCTTCGCCAAATTGATCTTGCCGGTCGTGTCCGCCTCGGTTCCCAGCGACAAGATCGAATCGTCGATTGTCTCGGCGAGGCTTCCCGCCGTGCGATACAGCGCCAGCACGTTCTCCAGTGGCGAACCGACCTGGATCGCATGGGTCGGACCGAGGAACAGTCCGCCCCGCGGAAAGAGTTCCTGGCGGCGACGGACCTCGCGTTCGACGTCCTCCGGTGTGCCCCAGGCCAGCGTGGTCTGCACGCACACCGAGCCGCAGAAGCAGAGGCGGTCGCTGAAGCGCTCTTGCAACACGGCGATGTCCATCGCTGACGTCGTGGGCTGCACCACGTCGTACACGTCCAGCCCCAGTGCAATCAACCGCGGCAGGAACCGCTCCACGCAACCGCACATGTGCATCATCGTCCGTGCGCCATGCGAGTGGACCATCTCGAAGTACCGGCCATACTTCGGCGCAAAGTGCCGCTCGAAGACTTCCGGCGAGATCATCGGGCCACGCTGGTTGCCAAAATCGTCGCCAGCGTGGGCGAAGTCCACCAGCCCGCCGGCGGCCTCCAATGTCCGCCGTTGCACCTCGTAGAAGAACTCGAACCGGGCCTGCATGATCTCCAGGTACACGGGGTTGTCGTCCACCAAGTCCATCAGGACCTGCTCCATACCGCGGGCCCGCGCGATGCCGTTGATGAAGTCCATGTCGCCGGCCGTGCCGATGCAGACGGCGGGCCCCTGCTCCCGGAGCGATTCGGCCTGTCGGCGGACGGTGGAGTAATCGAACCAGTCGGCACTGGGGAAGTGTGAGCGGTCGAGGTCCTCCAGGCGGTCGATCCCGGCAAACGGCAGGTGGCAAGCTTCCAGGTACTTGCCTCCGTCGAACTCCGCGTACTTGTAGCGCTCCCCAAAATACCCCTCGACGCTGCCGTCGGGAAAGGTCCGCAGCTCCGGACCGCAGTAGACCGGTTCGACGTAGCGGAAATCATCGCCCACCACGCGCAACAGTTGCTCCAGGTTCGACAGCCCGAAGTGCTGCATCAGCATGCGGTTCACTTCGGGGGTGCCTTCATGCTTGATTGGGATGCGGTCGTAGCCGCTACGATCGAATGCCCCCAAGACGCGTTGGCGAGAGTTCATGGCGAGGTCCTCAGGTGAGAAGACGGGGCAGGTGAGCCTTCAGCGTACCGATCGGCTATCAGCAACTCAATGCCGCCAGCGTCCAGCGTCCCGGAGATTCCATCGGCATGAAAGAGTTCCGGAAGCGGCACGCACAGCAGCGAGCCGTCGGGGTTGGTCTCGATGATGTCGTCTATTCATCGCTTGCGTGCCATCCATTTTCTCGTCGGTCGACCGTCTTCCGCGAACGGCACGGGGCCTATTGAGCGGTCACATAGACCGGCCAGGGACCGGCCTGGAACGTGACTTTCTCCCCTTGCTGCCGCACGACAAAGGGGCGTCCGAAGACCTGTTCGGCTGTCGCCTTCGCTCCGGCTGGCATACTCAGCTCGACCGACTGCGGACTGCGGTCGGTCCAGATCATCCAGACAGATCGGTGCCGCGGTTCCCCCGCGGGCGTGACGAACTCGAGGATCGTGGCCAGTCCCTGACGCGAGGCCGCGACGGGCTGCAAGCCGTAGAGTTGTTGAATCGCCACCGGCAGCGTCACCGTCAGCGGCGTGAGTTGCCCATTGACATCGTGGAAGTTCATCAACACCGCCTGCTCGGTGAGCGCGTAGTGCCAGCCGTGGTAGTAGAACGTCTTCTCGACGCCCTTGAATCGCTCGCAGGCGAAGGCCACCGCCAGGGTGCGGGCCATGTCCAGCGGGGCGAAGCCCTCGTGGTTCGGCAGCCAATATTTGCGCGTATTCGACCGCGGCCCGTAGCCGTTCTCGGTGTCCCAGATGGGCAGGATACGGCCGACGCGATTCCGCATCTCCTCGTGCAGCCAATCGACGTAGGCGAAATAGTCGTCCGTCTTGCTCAAGAGGATCGTCCCCGTGCGGCCGTAGCCGTGGTAGCTGAACACATCGCAATAGGAAAACAGGCCGGCTCCGATCGTGGCCGCGGTCCACTTATCGTTTTTTTCCACCTGTCCGCCGCCGGCCCCGCCCACGATGATGAGCTTTGGATCAACCTCTTTGGCCGCCTGGTAGGCGTGCTTGAGGATTTCCGTGTACCAGAGCGGGTTCTCCTGGCCGTCAAACGACTTGCCGGCAAAGACCGGCTCGTTGGTCACTTCCCAGACATCGATGACCCCCTTGTAATGGGCGACGATGGTGCGAACGTAGTTCTTCCAGTCGGCGAAGTTGCGGTCGGGGTACTCCAGGGCCGAGTGGCCGAACTTGCCCGACTTCGTGCGCCACGCGGGCACGCCCTCCAAGAGCCCGAGCACCCGGAAACCGGCTTTGCGATAGGCGGCGACCTCGGCATCCGGGGCATCCCAGGTCCATTTCCCCTGCTCGGGCTCGACGCGCCACCAGCGCGTGGCAATGCTGCAATCCAGCAGGCGAACCCAGCGCGTGCCGTAGGAACTGTCGATCTCGTCCGGCCCGGTGTGATTGCCGGCGGGCCAGTCGACAGGCGTCTGAGCCGGCAGGCGCGGCGTTACGGAAACGAGGGCCTCGCCTTCATAAGGGGCGTCGAGGCCGGTCTTGGTCACAAACCGCCAATAGCCCGGCGGCAGCCCCTTGGCGAGCGTCACCTCGCCAGCCAGATTGATAGGTTGCGGAGAACCCTTCTGTCCGCCCGCGGCTTGAACCTGGATCGCCGTGTCCCACTCCTGGATCACCTTGTCTACCTCATCCATGAGCACCAGATGCACGGGCAGGCCGCCAGCGGGCACGTCGCTCGTAGCGCCCCGAACCGTGGCGCGGATCTTCACCGTAAACGGATCGTGCTCGTCCACGCGGTTGTGCGGCTTGTCGGTTGTTAGCGCGATCTCGCGATTGGCGCAGGGCTGGTATGGCGCAGGATCGCCATGGCGCAAGTCGACGTCGTCGATCCACACGTGTTTGCCGGCCGGGATTTTCTCGCCGATGCGCACGCTCGCTCCGGGCACTTCGAGCACCTGACCCTCGGGGTTCTTCACGTCGATGGGGATGACAATCCGTTCCCAACGGTCCTTGGGCACCCGGACCCCATGACCGACGGTCTTTGGCCCGATGAACTCCGCATAAACACCGGCCCCCTCGTAATCGGCCCGCGCGGAAAATGAGAACGTGTAATGCTGCTGATAAGCCACCGGGTAATACGAGCTGGAATAGAGGCCATTGCCTTCCAGGCGGAGCGAGCAGCGGCCGCCGGCGGCGAGCGTGTCATCAATGACGGCTCGGCCCGGGTTTCGGGGTCCCTCGTGCGTCAGTTTCGAGTTGTCGCGATGCCATACGCCGTCCAGGCCCAACTCGAAGGAGGAGTTTTGCAGCATGTTGCCCAAGCGGGGCGGCGGCTGGACCGGCATGTCGCCCTCGTATTCCTCCAGCCGCAGTTTGCCGAGCCATACCTTCCCGACGCCGAAGACGCGGAGGTGGAGGTACGCATCGGGGCAACTCTTGCCCGTCTTCACGATGAAATTCATCCGCTTCCACTGTTCCATCGCCGAGCCATCCACGCGAAAACACTCCTGGCCGCGGGCGAGGACCAGCGTGTACTGCACCGGCGGCCGGGCGGAGATCAGGCCGCTCAGACGCATCGTCCTGCCGGCCTCGACCTCGAACGGGCCGCCGAGCGAGATCTGCGCGAAGTTGCTGACGTCCACCTCCAGAGCCTTGCCGACCTCCGCGTCCGTCGGCACGATGGAGATCGTCGATAGATCGCCCGTCCAAGTGTTGTTGATCAGCCCGGTCTCCCACTTGGGCGGCCCATCGGGCAACTTCGCGAAGTCCACGTCGCGGACCACGCGCAGCGACCTGCCCTCGGGCGGTGTCTGGCCCAGGACGGCGCCCGCCAGGATGCAGGTGATCGCCACGGCCCATGCTTGCGGTAGCCGCCACGAGGCGGTTGTCAGAACGTTCATCGCTGGTCCTTCAGTTGTAGGCGGGCAGATCACTCTTCCACGATCTGGCCGCGGATCATGAGATGGCTGGCGCGGATCCACTTGCCGCGATACTTGGGCTTGGCGATCTCGGCCTCCATGCCACCCTCGCCAAACGGGCCCCAGATGCCGCGCCGGCTCGGCTCCTCCGAGTGAATTGCGAGCGTCACGTCGTGGACCTTCGCGGGATCCAGGTCGTTCGAGATGGGTGCGAGGCACAGACCAAGGTCGCGGCTCCAAGGCAGGAAGCGGGTCACCAGCTTTTCCCGCCGGACCCCGTCGATGGTCACGCTCAACTGCCCTGCGTCCGGGCCGCTGAAGTCGAACAGTCCAAACCCTGCCCCTCGGAACCGGAAGTGGATCTTGTCGCCGGGGTTCTGGCTGGCCCACACCGTGCCGGTGATGTTTCGCCATGGCTTGACGGTCGGATCGCGCTCGTCGAGGGCCTGCCACGTGCCCGCGAGGTACTTTGGTCCCAACTCGACCTGCCGGGCGTCTTCCCAGTTGTCGGCCACGAAGGGCTTCGCCAGTTTGCGGCCGTGATCGACGGGCTGGCCGCTATCCATCGCTCGAAAGGCATCAGCCACGAAACCTGTGTACAGGCGGTGACCGCTCTGGATGGGATGGCATCCGTCGACGCAAAACATCGTCTCGCTGGTGCCCACCGTCTCCGGCTTCACCCAGAGGCTGAGGGTGAAATCGCCGGAGAGGTCCAAATCGGCCAGGCTGGGGACCTCGACGTAATCACCCTGTTGGGATTTCATGTGGCCACCGGAGAACCACAACGAGTGTTTGCTTTGTTTGAGGTTTGGGGGGCTATCGGCTACCCACCAACTGTCCGGCGTGGGGGTCCGATAGCGATCGCCGAAGTTTTTCAGCACGCCGTGGTGGGCGTTGCCCGAGACGTCCGGCAGGCCCGTGCCGGTGCTCTGCTCGAAAGCACCCAGATCGCTGCCGGTGCCCCCGAGGCAGGCATTGACCTCTTCGATCTCGGCCTTGGGAAACTCCTGGCGGAACCACTCGAGGCTTTGCACGCGCCACCCCGGGGCTGCGGTGATCGATCCGCCCAAGTAAGCGATCTTGACCTTTCCGCCGTGGCGCAGTTTGGCGAACGAGTTGCCTGCGCCCTCGCGAGGCTTGAACAAAGCGTCGCTGAGCTGTTGTCTGTATTGAGGTGATTCGGCCCGTGTTGCAGTCGACGGCCCCGCGCTCCATCCCGCCACCGCGCACACCCACGCCACGAAAGCCCTCGATCTGATCGCCTCAACCGGTCTGCCTGTGTTCATCACGGATCCGATAAAGTGATAAGTGATAAGCAATTTGATTCCTGACCACCGACGTGAGGCTAGCCGGGAAGATTTGGTGAAACAAGGGGGCGAGGAGCGAGGAGGAGGCCAGCGCCTTCATTCCCTGGTGCCCGAAGCGGGAAGGCGAACCATGATCAATTTGGCCAGGGCGCGATCACCCCAAACAGGGCTCCCAAAAGCGGCACATTTTTCGCTGCGTCTGTTCTCCGGCTGGAAGCCACGACGACGACCAACCGCGATTGCCCGCTTGATTCGCGGCCGGGCGCTGGTAGGTTGGCGGATTCTCCACCCCATCCCTATAAAGGTGCGATTCTCGTGAGAACGGCGGGATGGCGCGAGGTTGGAGTCCACGCTTTAGCGTGTCCTGGCGCACCACGCCCGCCAGCAAAGACACGCTAAAGCGTGGACTCCAGCGGGCTTTGCACCTTGACAGGGGCGGATTCTCCACCCTACCTTCAGCATCGGATGCGACAGTCAATGACGCCGCAAAAATTCATCAGCCACTGGCAGGCTTCCGCCGGATCGGAACTTGCCAATTCACAGCCTTTTCTGAGTGGTCTGTGTGATCTGCTCGACGTGCCACAACCGGACGTGACGCAACAAGACGACAGCCTCAACGCCTATGTCTTCGAGAAACGCGTCGCCTTCAACAACGGCGACGGCACGACCAGCCCCGGGCGCATCGATCTGTACAAGCAGGACTGCTTCGTCTTGGAATCCAAGCAGGGGAGCGAACGCAAGGCCGCCGAAATGGAGGAGGCCCTGGCCACCGTAACCCGCAATCGCAAGCTGAAGGCCGGAACGGCTCAGCGGGGCACTTCGTCCTGGGAACAGGCGATGGGCAAGGCCCGGCAGCAAGCGAAACGCTACGCGGAGGCGCTGCCAGAATGGCCACCGTTTCTGATCGTCGCGGATGTCGGCTGCTGCTTCGACGTGTACGCCGACTTCTCGCAGTCGGGCAAGAACTACATCCCCTTCCCCGATCCGCAGAACTACCGTCTCCGCTTGAGCGATCTGGCCAAGGCTGATGTGCGCCAGATGCTCCGCACGATCTGGACCGAACCGCACGCGCTTGATCCCACCCGAAGAAGTGCCAAAGTCACGCAGTATCTGGCTGGTCAACTGGCTAAATTGGCAAAGAGTCTTGAATTGCGGAAGGATGCGAGCGGACAGCCGATCCACACGCCGGAGCGGGTGGCCCAGTTCCTGATGCGGTGCCTGTTCACGATGTTCGCCGAGGATGTCGAGCTGATCGGCAAGGACAGCTTCCAGCAGCTCCTGGAAAGCCTGCGCGGCAGTCTGGTCAACTTCTGCCCGCTGGTCGAGGAGCTGTGGCAGAAGATGAACACCGGCGGCTTTTCGGCGGCCGTGCGGCAGCAGCTCCGACAGTTCAACGGCGGTCTGTTTGCCGATTGTGAAGCCCTACCGCTGAATGCCGATCAACTGGAACTGCTGATCGAAGCCGCCGAGGCGCAATGGGCCGAAGTCGAACCGGCCATCTTCGGCACGTTGCTGGAACGCGCGCTCGATCCGGTGGAACGTCACAAGCTGGGTGCGCACTACACACCCCGGTCCTACGTCGAGCGGCTGGTGATGCCGACGATCATTGAGCCGTTACGGGCCGAATGGGAGATCGCCTACGCCACCGCCGTGCAACTGAACACGGACGGGAAGACCGCCGAGGCGGTGAAGACGGTGCGGGAATTTCACGAGCAACTGTGCGAGCTCCGTGTCCTCGATCCGGCCTGCGGATCGGGCAACTTCTTGTACGTCTCACTGGAACTGATGAAACGGCTGGAGGGCGAAGTGCTAAACGCGCTGCGCGAGTTCGACGAGCGACAGATGCCGCTGCTGACGATCAATCCGCATCAGTTCTTGGGGATCGAAGTCAACCCGCGTGCGGCTGCAATTGCCGATTTGGTGTTGTGGATCGGCTACCTGCAATGGCACTTCCGGAGCGTCGGCCGAGTCACGCCGCCGGAGCCAATCATCCGCAATTTCCACAACATTGAATGCCGCGACGCGGTTCTCACTTGGGACACGGTGGAACCTGTGTTCGACGACGAGGGGAAACCGATTACACGCTGGGACGGACGTACCACGAAAAAACACCCGGTGACAGGAGAAGAAGTCCCAGACGAAACCGCGCGGGTTCAGGGACTGCGGTACGTCAACCCGCGCAAAGCCGAGTGGCCGCCCGCCGACTACATCGTCGGCAATCCGCCGTTCATCGGTGGATGGCGAATACGCCAAGTGCAGGGTGATGGGTACGTTCAAACGCTCTGGGCGACGTACCCAGAAATCCCAGAGAAAGCCGACTATGTGATGTTCTGGTGGGACAACGCAGCTGAAGCGATCCGAGCAAATCGCGCTCGTCGGTTTGGCTTCATTACGACCAACAGCATTACCCAAGTCTTTCAACGCCGCGTGTTGCAACGTCATATTGAGGCTTCGCCCAATGCGTTGCGGATTCGTTTCGCGATCCCCGACCATCCGTGGGTTGATAGCGCAGATGGAGCAGCGGTTCGTATTGCGATGACGGTAGCCGATACTGCTCCAGACGTGGGTGCCTTTCTTGGTAGTGTGTTTGATGAACGTTCCGAGGACGTGCAGGTGCAGTTCTCAGCGGTTCATCGCATCAATCCGCGTCTGACTGCCGGTGCCGAACTTGATTCCGCAGTCGCGATTTCTGCAAACCGCAACCTCTGCTCTGCCGGCGTTCAACTCTACGGGGCTGGCTTCATTCTCACGGACGAACAGGCTAAGGAGATGACCGCGTCCGTCGCGACGGCTGATGCGCGCCACGTTATTCGTCCATACTTGAACGGTCGTGATTTCATGCAGAATAGCCGCGGTGTCTCTGTCATCGACTTCTTTGGCCGTGAACATGACGAAGCACGCGATCTGCACCCTGCGGCTTTTCAACGAGTCCTAGATTATGTAAAACCGGAACGCGATCAAAATCGGCGAGACTCAATTAGGCGACTCTGGTGGCGATTTGGCTGGGAACGCCCGGTGTGGCGTGCGGCAGTTGCTGGACTGCCTCGATATATTTCCACGCCCGAAACGGCAAAGCATCGCGTGTTCGTATTTCTGAATTCAGACGTGCTGCCGGACAACATGCTAACGAATTTTGCGCTCGACGATGCTTTCTTTCTTGGTGTGTTCTCTAGCCGAATCCATGTTCTTTGGTCACTTGCGGCTGGAGGTCGCCTTGGTGTTGGAAACGATCCGAGATACACGAAGTCGCGTTGCTTCGACCCATTTCCATTTCCTGCCGCAACCGAGGCCCAACAGCGGCGGATTCGGGAGTTGGGGGAGCATCTCGACGCACATCGGAAGCGACAGCAGGCGGCGTATCCGGGGTTGACCATGACGGGCATGTACAACGTGCTCGAAAAGCTCCGCGCCGGCGAGGCGCTCGCCGCCAAGGAACAGACGATCCACGAACAGGGGCTGGTCTCGGTCCTGCGGCAGGTTCACGACGATCTGGACGCGGCCGTCGCCGATGCCTATGGCTGGCCGCACGATCTGTCCGACGAACAGATCCTCGAACGTCTCGTGGCCCTCAATCACGAACGGGCCGAAGAGGAGCGACGCGGGCTTGTTCGCTGGCTCCGCCCCGACTTCCAGAAGCCGCAAGAGCCGGTCGCCACGCAACAGAAACTGGAGATCGAAGGCGAAGAACCCGTCGTGCCGGCCGCGCCAGCGAAGAAGGAACCGTGGCCGAATACGCTGCGGGATCAAGTCCGCGCGATTCGCGAAACGCTGGCGAAACTAGCCACGCCGGCCACGTCGGACGACATCGCCAATCGTTTCACCCGCGCGCCGAAAGCTACGGTGGCCGAACTACTCGCCACCTTGGTAGACGTTGGTCAGGCCAGACAAACCGAAGATGGCAGGTACGTTTCGTGACGGCCAAGGCAAGCGGACGGAAATAATCTCCCCATCGCGAGGCGTCGTCGCGTCCACGCGGTCGCGTCTCTCCGAAACGCGAAACCCGGTCTCGGAGAGACCGGGCCACGTGAAGCGGGCACATTATTTCCGTCCACTTGCCCAAGTGTGGCCCGGCCCGTGGGATACTGCCCGCGGCCGGGCTTGTCCCTTCGTAGAGTGGAATTTGTTCCGCTCTTCGCTGAACGGATTGAAATCCGTTCTACGACAAAGCGACCCGCGGGCAGTATAGAATGTGGCCAGCGGCCAGGCGATCCGGCCTGTGAACCACGGGTTGACCGGGACACAAGGAGGCGATCTATGTATAAAGTCACGCCCCGTACGTCTGGTCCCTGAAATTAGGACACTGCCCCGCCGGGGCGACATTGGACGCGTCGAGGGATTAACAATAGAATCTAGCGGCGGCGAGGAAGCGAGTGTTCGCTGGAGGTGTCCGATGATCTACCGAGGCAAGGTGCGTGGTGGTGTGGTCGTTCTTCAGCCTGGGATTCAGCTGCCAGAGGAGCTGGACGTGACGGTCGAGCCTGTGTCGGCGGAAGCCTTACCCAGCAGCCCCGTCAGTTACCCTGCGAGCATGCGCAATGGCGTTCCGATCTTTCCGCGGACCGCAGGCGGGCCTGTGCCAGGACTTGATTTGGTGAACAAACTTCGTGACGAGACGCCGTGACGCACTTACTGGACATTAACGTCTTGATCGCACTGTTCATTACCGACTTGTATCTCGCTGGATTGGCGCACCGCTGCGGCGGCAAGCTCGCCACGTTCGACACGCGTATTCCATTCGACGCTCTCGTCGGAAGGCCAGCGGACGTCGTGGAGGTTGTTCCGACGGCCTGAACGGCAGCTCTGCGGTCGTTCAGGCCGGCGCGGGTGCGATGGCTTGCTCGCCAGCCCTGTGGAAACGCCGCTGGCCTGTGCAGGTGGTCCGTCCAACCGATTGGAGCGAACGGAGAACGAATCATGGATCTGACAGGCACCAAAACCACAATCCTCAATCAGGGAACTGCAGAGGAGAAACGCGAGGAAATCAGGCAGTATTTCCACGCCACCTATAGCTTGGACGAGCGGCTGTACGACACCCTGTCGTCGGAAAGTGCGTTCTACCTGCGGCCGGAGCCGCTGCGGCACCCCCTGATTTTCTATATCGGGCATACGGCGACTTTCTACATCAACAAACTGATCGTGGCCAAGATCACGAACCACAGGATCAATCCGCGGTTCGAATCCATGTTCGCGGTCGGTGTCGACGAGATGTCCTGGGATGATCTGAGCGCGGCGAACTACGACTGGCCGACGCTGGCCGAGGTCAAGGCGTATCGTGACACCGTGCGGGCGGTCGTCGACGAGACCATCCGGACCATGCCCCTGACGCTGCCCATCGACTGGGACCATCCGTTCTGGGTGATTCTGATGGGCATTGAGCACGAGAGGATTCATCTGGAGACATCCTCGGTCATCATTCGCCGCCTGCCGATCGAACTGGTCCGGCAACTCCCGTTGTGGAGCATCTGCCCCGCCTCGGGCGAGGCGCCGCAAAACGAACTGCTTCCGGTCGCCGGAGGGCGCGTCGTGCTGGGCAAAGCCAAGGACCACCCGCTGTATGGCTGGGACAACGAATTCGGCCGGCAGGAAAACGATGTCCGAGACTTCTCGGCCAGCCGGTATCTGGTTTCCAACCAGGAATACCTGAGCTTCGTCGAAGACCAGGGCTACGAACATGAGGAGTACTGGACGCACGAGGGATGGAAATGGATTGGGTTCTCTAAGGCCCAACATCCGTTGTTCTGGATGAAATCGTCGGGCGGTTACCGCTTCCGGACCATGGCGCAAATCATCGACATGCCTTGGGATTGGCCGGTCGAGGTGAACTATCTCGAGGCCAAGGCTTTCTGCAACTGGCTGGCACGCAAGACCGGAAAACCCATCCGGCTGCCCACCGAGGCCGAATGGTATCGGCTGCGAGACCTGCACGACATTTCGGACCAGCCCGATTGGCAGACAGCACCGGGCAACATCAATCTGGAGCATTGGGCCTCATCGTGTCCGGTGAGTCATTTTCGCTTCGGGGAGTTCTTCGACATCATTGGCAACGTGTGGCAGTGGACGGAGACGCCGATTACGGGCTTTGACGGGTTTCAGGTCCACCCGTACTACGACGACTTCTCGACACCCACGTTCGACACGCAGCACAACCTGATCAAGGGCGGTTCGTGGATTTCGACCGGCAACGAGGCGACCCGCGACTCGCGGTACGCGTTCCGAAGGCACTTTTTCCAACACGCAGGGCTGCGATATGTGCAGTCGGAGCAACCGTTAACCATGCCCGAAGCGATGTACGAAACCGATTCCGCCGTGTCGCAGTACTGCGAATTTCACTACGGCAAGACCTATTTCGCGGTGCCCAATTTCCCGGCGCGATGCGCTGCGATGTGTGGCCAATACACGCGTGAACGCCCGCGGCGCAAAGCCTTGGATCTGGGCTGCGCCGTGGGACGGGCTACGTTCGAACTGGCCAAGGAATTCGATCTTGTCACCGGTATCGATTTCTCGGCCCGCTTCATCCGCGTGGCGCTGCAACTCAAGAAAGAAGGCGTTGCGCACTTTGAACTGGTCGAGGAAGGGGATGTCGTTTCGTACCACGAAACACGTTTGTCCGAACTGGGACTGGCCGGGGTGGCGGACCGCGTCGAGTTTTTCCAAGGCGACGCGACGAATCTCAAGCCGCAATTCACCGGCTACGATCTGGTCCTGGCCGCCAATTTGATCGATCGGCTGAACGACCCCAGAAGGTTCTTGCAGACCATTCACGAGCGGCTCAATCCGGGGGGTGTGCTGGTGATTGCCTCGCCCTACACTTGGTTAGAGGAATTCACGAAGAAGGAAAACTGGTTGGGCGGTTTTCGCAAAGGCGGCGAGCCCTACCTGACGCTCGACGCCCTTCGCGAGTTGCTGAGTCCGCATTTCACGATGCTGGATCAGCCGCAGACGTTGGAGTTCGTCATCCGCGAAACGCGACGGAAATTCCAGCACACGGTCTCCGAAGTGACCGCCTGGGCGCGCACTTGATCATCCGCAGCGCGAGGTTCGTAGCGTGGGGGAAGCAGACCATCTCGACCGTTGGCGGGGCGCGTTGTGGGGCATGTTCTTCGGCGATGCGTTGGCGCCCCCACGTAGCGCCCCCCGGTCCAACTGCAAAACGCTCGATCACGGCAGCGCCGGCGGCTCGACGATCGAGTCCGAGCAACCGGCCTTCTGAAACAGTTCCAGGCCTCGCTTCTACAAGGCGGAGAAGGACGCCTGCCGAGTCTTCCCCGACCCGACACGGTCAAGATGTTCTGCGACGACGCGGCGAGGGCTGGATTCGTTCTCTAGGGGAAGCAAAAGAGGACGCCGGTTTTCTTCTCTTCGAGAAAAGTAGAATCCCCTGTCGGCCTTCCTGCCGTCGGCCCGAATACGCCGAAGCCTCCCCGCCACGCCACTTCTCGACTCTACGCTTGTGTCCCTCACCGTTTGCTTCAGCGTTGTTCGTAGAGCTTGTCCAGGGCGGCTTGCACGGCGGGCGCGAGCTTCTGGAACTTTTCAAAGGCGGCCTTGTATTCCTGATACAGCGTGGCGGCTTTGCGATAATTGTCCGCCACCGTCGGGTTCGACTTCCAGGCGGCGTAGAGTTGCGGAACCGGTTTGTACCAGCGTTCCATGATGCGCAAATTGCCCTTCGATGTTGTCACGGCGGCCTTCAATTCCCGTTCGATAAATTCCACCTTGTCCCACTGTTGGTCGGTCAAGCCCTGGGGGTTCTTCTGGAATTCCACGATGGCGGCGACCCACTCCTTGCACATCGTCAGATTCTCCCCCAAGGACATGAACTGCGGGCTGACTTTGAGCACCTTGGCCTTTTCTTTCATAGCCTCCGCGGCGCCGTCCGAAGTCGCTGTCTTCGTCAGGGCCACGAAAACCTCCAAGACCTCATTCTGCACGTCCTGGCAGTCGTTGTAACGGATGTCCCAGACGTCCTGGAATACCGCGACGGTTTTCGCATGCTTGGCCAGGGCAGGCCGGAACTGCGGCTGCTTGCGGCACTCCGCCAGCGTCTTCTCCAGCACTTCCAGCCCTTTTTTCACGATCTCTCCGCCCGCGCCGATGTCCTCCAGCACCGCTGCGAGGGCCTTCTGTTCGTCCTCGACGGTCTTCAGGAGCGTCTCCTTCTCCTTGTCGGTCATCGGCTTGGCGGCAAGGGCCAGCCACGGTTGGATCTTCTTTCGTCTCTCGGGCAGAGAGGCGGCCGCGTCGTTCACGCGTTTCGTCGCCGTGGGGACGATCTTGGTGGCAAAGCCTTCCAGAGCCACGGACATGGAAGTCATGTCGTTGCCAATCTTCTTGGCGCGATCGGCCACGTCGCTGCTGAAATCATTGACGAGCTGCAGATACTTCTTGCAGCCGGCCACGGTCTCCTTTTGCTTGTCGCCACACTTGGCGAGGGCGCCCTTCAAGGCTTTTCGCAAGGCGGCGCACGTCGATTCGGCCGCTTCAAGCTCCCTCTGGATCATCTGAGGGATCGGCTTCTTGCAGTTCTTCTGCCACTCGTCCAGCGCCTTGCCGACACCCGAACCCTTGAGCGCGGACGAGCGTTTCGATTCCCACCACTTCTTGTTGAACGACTTTTCGTAAGAGATGGCGGCAACGTCTTTCATGTCCATGACTTGCTCCTTGCATTGATCGGAGATCCGGCGACCTGCGACGGCATGTCGACTCTCTCGCGATTTGCCAACGGCATTTCCTCTCTCCCGGGTGCTCGCAACACTGGCCCTGCCTCCCGAACAAAGAGGGGGATTTCACGCGTGGCTTTGACCCTATCCCGGATACGGTGCCGCGTCAATCCCCCGTCAAAGTCATGGCAGCGGCGGCCAACTCGGCACGCTGCGGGCATCGCCAAGAGCAGAGAGCCGCACCAAACTTCGGCAGCTTGCCCCAGGAATCGCGACGGCCGAACATTGGTGGACGGTTCCGACTAGTGCATGATTGGTGCGGCTGTTCCTGCCCGACCAGCAGCAACGGCGTCCCTACCAAGGTCACACCGAACAGGCGGTCCCCCTTCCCGATGACCGGGACCGGTTGCTGTTCCACGAGTATTTTCATGGCGAGACGGGGGCCGGACTCGGCGCCAGCCATCAGACTGGCTGGACGAGTCTCGTCGCGCATTGTCGGGAGCACACCGCTCGCGGTAAGATGTCCCCGTAGCAAAGTGCGGCGCAACGAAGTCGTTTAACCGCGACCCAACGGGGAGCGCGGGTTGCGGCAAACCGCGACGGGCGCGCTCCCCGTTGGGTCGCGGTTGAACGAGTCTGACCCCAGGAACAGGTGCTACGATGCCCGATCTGAAGTCGTCAACAGGGAACGTCCTCCGGGTCGTCGTGATCGGTGCCGGGGGCGCCGGCATGGCTGCCGTGGACTCGTTGCGCAAGGCCGCTCCCGGCGCGAAAATCGTCCTGATTTCCCAGGAGACGGAACTCCCCTACTACCGCCTCAATCTGACGCGCTATCTCGCGGGAGAGGTCGACCGGCCAGACCTCTTCATTCATCCGGCGGCCTGGTACGCAGAGCAGCAGATCCAACTTCTGCTGGGAACGGAAGTCTCCGCCCTGCAGCTGGCCGACCACGCCGTCCAACTGGGCGATGGCCGGCGACTGCCCTTCGACAAGCTCCTGCTGGCGGCCGGCGCCCGTCCCTTCATCCCGCCCATCCCCGGAGCGGAGCGGCAGGGAGTCACCAGCCTGCGGACGGTGCACGACGCGGATGCTGTTTTGAAAGCCTGCGAGGCGGGGGCCCGTTGCGTGTGCATCGGCGGCGGGTTGCTCGGCTTGGAGGCGGCCGGGGCGCTGGCCCAACGCGGGGTGCAAGTGACGCTCTTGGAAGGCCACGGCTGGCTCCTGCCTCGACAGCTGAACCAGCGCGCCGGAGAAATCCTTGGCACGCATGCCGGCGGCCTCGGGATCACGCTCCGAAACAAGGCCGTCACGCGGGAGATCCTCGGTGACGGACACGTCCGCGGCGTATTGCTGGAGGACGGCAGCACGATTCCGGCCGAACTCGTGGTGATTGCCACGGGCATCCGCTCGAATTGCTCTCTGGCGCAACAGGCGGGATTGGAAGTGAAACACGGCATCCTGGTCAACGACCAACTCATCACCTCACATCCCGACGTCTTGGCCGCCGGCGACGTGGCCGAGCACAACGGAGTTGTCTACGGCCTCTGGACCGCCTCCCAGGCTCAGGGAGCGATCACCGGGCGGAACCTAGCCGGGGCCAGCGCGGAGTTCACCGGGTTGCCGCGTACGAATACGCTCAAGGTGCTCGGTCTGGACATGTTCAGCATCGGCCAGATCACGCCCGCGGACGCCGGAGGTCAAGTCCTGGAACAGGAGGTCGAGGGCCACTACTACCGCTTCGTCTTTCAAGAAAACCGCCTGGTCGGAGCGATCCTCCTGGGAGATACTCGGCCGATGTCGGTGACGAAGAAAGCGGTCGAGGAGCGGCGTGACTGCGCCAGTCTCCTGCGGGCTGGCGCGACGGCCCAGGCCGTCGTCGAGCATCTGGGGGAGACGATCGCAGACAGATCGGCGACACGGACTGCCGCTCGAGCGCGCGGCGTGCCGCAACCCGTAGACAAGCCGGCGGCTTCTGTCGGTGCCGGGCGGTATCGCTGCCCCGTCTGCGGATACATCTACGACGAGCGCGAAGCGGGCGTAGCGTGGGACTCGCTGCTGCACGACTGGGCCTGTCCGGCCTGCGGAGCAGCGAAATCAACGTTCGAGCCCTTGGCGCAAGAAGCCTCGGCCCCGGTCCAGGCCGCTCCCGGACGGGTCGCCCTGGCCCATCGCGTCTTCGGTTATGCATTTCTGGCCCTCTATGTGGTTCTCATGTGGCAGATGGTCCCGCGGCTCTGGACGTATCAGATTGAACTGCCGGCGCGGACCGTTGTCCACCTGAGTCTGGGCATGGCCATCGGGGTGATCCTGCTGCTGAAGATTTCGATCGTGCGTTTCTTCAAGCGGCTGGATGCGGCCCTGGTGCCGGCCTTGGGCAGTTCGCTGCTGGTCGGCAGCGCCGTGCTGATCGGCATCGCGGTGCCGCCGGCATTCCGCGAGGCCCTGGCCACCAACCGGCTCTTTACCGAGGAGAATTGTCGAAGGGTCGAGTCACTCCTGGTTCAGGCGGGTCTGGACAAGTCGGCCAGCGCCCAGTTGGCCACCCACGCGGCGCTGCGGGCCGGACAACGCGTGCTCCGCCAACAGTGCATCGAGTGCCACGATCTCCGGACGGTAATCGCACGCCCGCGGACCCCGGACGCGTGGCGTCAGACGGTCCGCCGCATGGCCGACCGGACCACGCTACTGGACCCGATCGACGAACACCAGCAGTGGCAAGTGACAGCGTACCTGGTGGCCCTGTCCCCGCAGTTACAGCAGTCCGCGCAGCGGTTGCGAGACCAGGTGGAGCGTCGCGCTGGGGCGAAACAGGCCGCTGCCAGCTTGGCTGCGAAGCCCGAAGACGCGGCTCCGCAAGATACGGCGCAAGCCAAGCAACTGTTCGAGACCAAGTGCTCCGAGTGCCACGCCACGAACGAGGTGGACAAGAAGCCGCCCGATTCCGCGGCCGCCGCGCGCGACCTGGTCAAGCGGATGGTCGACGAGGGATTGACGGCCAGCGAGGAGGAACTCGCGCAGATCGTGCGGTACTTGACCGAGACCTATGTGAAGAACTCGACCCCCTAGCAACCCGTTAAGCAAAGGGAAGCCATGGATCCGCTGACAAACGCTGTCTTAGGTGTCGTGTTCCTGGTCGCCGGGGTGGCGGCCACTGGCCTGATGTACTATCTGCGTGGACGCAGTCACGGTTCGTAACCCGAAGCGTAAGCATCGTTGGAGAAAAAAGTGTCAGGCGCCAAGTGAGCGGCAAGGCGCTAGCCGCCGGTATT
>JAPLNJ010001212.1 GCA_026692885.1 Planctomycetota bacterium
AAGCTCCCGACGTAAGTCGGTGGGAGTGTTCCCGCCCTGTGCCTAACCCGGAGCCCCATCTCCGACCAGCCCGACTCGTCGGCTGCCCGCCGCCTCCGGCGGCGGGCAGCCGACGAGTCGGGCTGGTCGGATAGGGGGCTCCGGGTTAGACACAGGGCGGGAACACTCCCACCGACTTACGTCGGGAGCTTATCGGGGGCGATCATGACACTGCTAGCGTTTCGCAACGTTATGATCAAGGCCGGCAGTGATTGATGCGCCGGTCCTCAGTCGATAGACTGCACGACATTCGCTCCGGTCCGCGCCCTGCAATTGCCCGGTGCCGGCTCGGAATCCACTCCTGGAAGCCAGGGCTCTTGGGCACCTATGATCAAACTCTTCATCTCCCACAGCTCGCAGGACGACCCGTTCGTGTGCGAACTCCGCGCGGCGCTCGCCGATCACGGCCAAGCCGGCTGGATCGATTCTCGCGAGCTGCGCGGCGGCGATCCGCTGTGGTCGGAAATACAGAAGGCCATCGACGAAGCGTCGGCCTACGCCGTCGTGATCAGCACGGATGCGTTGCAGTCAAAATGGGTCGGCAAGGAACTGCGCCACGCACTCAAAGTGCAGAAGAAACGCGGCCAGGACAAGTTCCCGGTCATCCCGCTCTCGTTGAATGACACCAAGCTCGGCGTGCTGGAAGAGTTTTTCGGCGAGGAACCACTTTACATCCCTGTGACCAACGGCGCAGGCGGCGTCGAGGCGGCGATGGACGCGATCCTCGTCGCTCTCGGCCAGCGGCTCCCGGCGGACGTCTCTGCCACTCCGCAGCCCAAGGCTGAGCCGCTCGAGGAACTCGTGCTCGAACTGACCGACTTGAAGTTCCACGAGCAGGACGGCGTCCGCCGCGCCGCCGCCCGCGCCCGGCTGGTCTATGAGCCGGCCACGCCGGGCCAGCCGCGGTCAACGAATCCACCGATCAAGCGGCGAACCTCGGCGCGTCCGCCCAGCCGGTGCAGGTCGGCCCAGACCTGCGCGTTTCGGCCGCGACGGTGCGTGCCTCGGCGACGCTGGGCCAGCGGGCTGTTGAGCGACGCTCCCGGCAAGGCTATACTGACGGCCTTGGGTGCCCAGTGCGCGGCCGCGTGCTGGGCTGAAATCGGGCCGAGGACGCTGGCGGTTGCACCTGCCTTTCACGCGAGCGTCCATCGGCCCGGCCCGGTTGGAAAGGCAGGTGGCTATGCCGGGAAGGACCCGCGACGAATCGCAGCCCCGTCATCCCAAGACCAGAGAGTTCGTCTCGCGGGGGCTGTTTGAAGGCGTCAGTTGCTTCGAAGAGTTCGAAAGACGAGTGGCGGATCTGCCGACCCCCAACGAACGAGGCGATGCGTTTGAGGTCTTCGCCGAAGCGTACCTCGCCACCAGCCCCATTGTTCAGGCAAAGCACGTCTGGCCGTTTTCCTCGATACCAATAGCCGTGAGACAACAGCTTCGCCTGGACACCGGGATCGACATGGGCGTCGACGGAGTCCTCGAAAACGGGCTTGGCCAGTTCGCCGCGTATCAAGTCAAGTTCCGCACCGACCGCCCTGCGCTTACCTGGGACGAGTTGTCAACGTTCATGGGCTTGACCGACCAAGTCGGCCAGCGCGTCCTATTCACGAACTGCGACGATCTGCCGGCGCTCATGAACGAGCGCACCAATTTCTTCTGCATCCGTGGTTCCGACCTCAATGGTCTTGGCATCGACGATTTTCGGTTCATTGGGAGTTGGTTGCAGGGTGAACCGGCGCACGAGGTGAGGAAGATTCCGTTGCCGCACCAGCAGGAAGCTCTGGCGGATATCCAACGGGCGCTGGCCGCAAACGACCGGGCAACTGGGGTCATGGCGTGCGGAACGGGAAAGACGCTCGTCGCGCTATGGACGGCCGAAAGCCTCAGGCCGCGCAACGTGCTGATCCTTCTCCCATCTCTGGCGTTGCTGCGTCAAACGCTTCACGAATGGCTCCGGCAAACGTCGTGGCGAGATCTGTCCTACCTCTGCGTTTGCTCCGATCCATCGGTTGATACACGAGGCGATGCAATTCTCGTGAGACAGTCGGACCTGGATTTTCCGGTCACCACAGATCCGGCAATCGTCCGGCAGTTCCTGTCCTTGCGTTCGCCCGGTACGAAACTGGTCTTCTCCACTTATCAGTCGGCACAAGTTGTCGCGGCCGGCATGTCGGAGAACGACGTCTTTGACTTGGCGGTCTTTGACGAAGCTCACAAGACGGCCGGGAGGGTGGGTGTCCGCTTCGCATTCGCATTGACCGACGAGCACTTGCCCATACGAAAACGCCTGTTCCTGACCGCCACGCCACGCCACTTTGACATTGCCCGCAAGGACAACGAGGGGGAAGCGCGGTTGGTTTATTCGATGGATGTGCCGGAGATCTACGGACCCGTTGCTCACAACCTGACGTTCGCCGTGGCCGCACGCCGCGATATCGTCTGTCCGTACAAGGTACTCATCTCAGTCGTCACGTCGGAAACGGTGAACGAAGAACGGTTGCGACGCGGCGAGGTGGTCGTCGATGGCGATCTGCTTCGAGCGCGGCACGTCGCGAAGCAGATTGCGCTGCAAAAGGCCGTCGAGGAGTACGGTGCATCCAAGATCATCACGTTCCACCGCTCGATCAAGGCCGCCGAGAAGTTCACCAGTTCAGGGGGCGAAGGAATTGAAACGCACCTTCCGGGCTTCCAGTGTTTCCATGTCAACGGGAACATGCCGACAGCGCGCCGTGAACAATTCATGCGAGCCTTTGCGGAATCGCCGAAAGCCGTCATTTCGAACGCCCGTTGCCTGACGGAAGGTGTGGATGTGCCCGCCGTTGACATGGTTGCGTTTCTTTCACCAAAACACAGTTGGATCGACATCGTGCAGGCGACTGGCAGAGCAATGCGGAAGTCGCCGTCAAAACAAATCGGGTATGTTCTGGTGCCACTGTTCGTCGAAGAACACCGTGGCGAATCGATCCAAGAGGCTTTGAAACGTACCGGCTTTCATTTCGTGTGGGATGTTCTGGAAGCGATGCTGGAACAGGACGAGGGCTTCGCAGAGGTCATCCGCAAGATGCGTGAAGAGCGGGGGCGCGTTGGGGGCGTCGACGAATCCGCCCTTGGGGATTTCGTGGAGTTCATCGGTGATCACATCTCCCTGGCTGAGATTCAGCGGTTTATCGCGGTTGCTGCCGTCGACCGTCTTGGGGCCGACTGGGATGAACGCTTCGGCCAGTTGCTTGCGTTCAAGGAACGTTACGGTCACTTCAATATTATCCGACGCCACCGCGACTTTCGGACGCTTGGGCACTGGGTCAAGTACCAACGGCAACTTCATCGTAAGGGGGCGATTCGGCCCGATCGTGTCCGTCGTCTGGAGTCGATCGGGTTTGAGTGGGAAGGCGGAGATAGGAAGGAAACGTGGGAGAAACAGTATCGGCAGCTTGAGGCGTTTCGTGAGAAACACGAGCACTGCAATGTACCGAAACGTCATCCTGATTTTCCTGGGCTTTGGATCTGGGTTCATTCCCAGCGAGCCTTGTACAGAAAGGGACAACTGGAATCCGATCGACTTCGCCAGCTTGAGTCACTCGGTTTCCAGTGGGTAGTCTACGACAGCGAGACCGTCTGGAATCTGCGGTTGAAGGAGCTAGAAGCCTTCGTCAAAAAGCATGGTCACTGCGATGTACCTGTCGGGTGCAAGGAGAATCCCCAGCTTGGTATTTGGGTTGCGAACGTCAGGGCGGCAGCGAAAGCTGGGCGTCTTCCGGAGGAACGGCAGAAGTACCTTGAACGACTCGGATTCAACTGGAGAGTAAGAAGGCGCACGAAACGTCGGCTCGATTGGGACGAGATGTATCGTTCTCTCGCGGAGTTGAAAGTTACGCATGGACATCTTCGAATCCCTACCCAGGAATTTCCCCAGTTATTTGCCTGGACACATAGCCTTAGACGTCTTCGCAAGGCGGGTAAGCTAAGTGACGAACAGATAGCAAAGCTCGACTCCCTGGGATTTGAATGGACACGACCCGGCAAAACATGGGACGAGATGTTTGCGGCTCTGGTCGAGTACAAGAATAGGCACGGTGATTGCATGGTCCCCAGAGAGTGGCCTGATAATCCATGTCTCAGCAGGTGGGCCGAATGGCAACGCGCTGCTTTGCGCAAAGGGAAGGTCCAACCGAAACGGCGCGAGCAATTGGAGGGTATCGGGTTCGAGTGGATGGTTCCCGACGCCGAAGACCGTTGGGAACAGATGTTTGGCGCTCTGGTCGACTTCAAGCAGCGACACGGACATTGCCTGGTTCCTCGGCGATACGATGAAGTGCCGGAACTCGGAAGGTGGGTCAACTCGCAGCGATTCCAGCGGCTCAAGGGGCGTCTGGGTCCGGATCGCATCAGTCGGCTGGAGGCAATTGGCTTTGAGTGGGCGGCAACGGACGCCGCGTGGGAGGCCATGTTTGACGAACTCAAGCGATTCAGGGTTGAGTTCGGCCACTGTCGTGTTCCGGCGAACTGGGAGAAAAACCCGGAACTCGGGAAGTGGGTCGCAAGACATCGCCAAATCTGGCGCGGAATCCAAGAGGGCGAGCATACGCCTCGTGCCGCTACGGAAAGGAGGCTGGCCAGACTCGAAGAGTTCGGAATCCAGTTTGTGAGTTGGACAGCAAGCTGGGATGAAGACCTCCGTGCCCTTCACTGGGATGAAAATCTCCGTGCCCTTCAGGAGTACAGGCAACGATTCGGCCACTGCGCCGTCCCAGCCAACTGGAGTGAGAACCCGAACCTTGCACGCTGGGTCGCGGCGCAGCGTGCGGCTCGTCGCACGGACAACCTGAGCGCCGGGGAAGTCTCGCAGCTAACCAAATTGGGGTTCATCTGGAACCTTCACGAACGGAAGTGGGAGGAAATGTTTCTTGAACTCCTGAAATACAAAGAGCAGCATGGCGACTGCGACGTCCCGGCCCAGCGGTCCGAGAACCCACGTCTTTCAAGCTGGGTTGGCAGCCAACGGTCTGCGAGGAAAGCTGGCCGGCTTTCACAGGACCGGATTGAGCTATTGGACGAAGCAGGGTTCATCTGGGTGAAGAAACGCGGTAGGCCATCGAATTGAGAATGCTAACGCCCGTGGTCCCACCCCCATGGTCAATCCGTCCCAGGCAGGACGGGAGCGGTTGCGCGCCGACGCGGCGGACCACTGGTTTGGCGGGCCGCCCATGCCGCCAAACCGCAACAAGGGGCAAATACGCCGACGATCGCCTTGTGGAAATTTATTGCTACTCTGGAGGGGGGGTATTGGCCGTGTTGTCCGGGGTGGCGCGAAGTTGTTGCTGCACGTTGGCTTTCTTGCTGAGGCCGCTTCCCGGTGGGCAACCGATTTCCCGATGAGGCGCGCGTGAGCGGACCCGGCACCCGTGCTGCCCTGGGATTGGCGACGGGGAAAGCGAACCCCGCAGCCCGCAAGAACGGACCGATAAAGGGCCGTCCAAGAGGGTGGCCTTTTTGCTACGCGGCGGATGTTTGGTACAATGCGGCATCGGGACGGCCGACGGTGTGTTGCAACCACCACGGCCAAGCGGCTGCGGGCGGACGCGGTGTGACCTGCCTTTCACCACGACGCCCAAGGCCGGCCCGGTGGAAAGGCAGGACATCATGCGCGGCGGCACTTCTCTTGATCTTTCGACCGTCAAACCGGACCCCGTAAGACTGCGGGAAATCTCGCTCGCACTGCGCCGACTTGCCGAAAACAAATCAGACCCACGGCCTTGCTTTACGGCTGGTTGTCTTGTCCTTGACGCGGCCAACGCCGGCGGGTTCTATGTCGGCGAGTACGTGATTGTTCGAGACTACATCGAAACCGCTACCGCGCGTGGGGTATCCAAGGAAAACATCTTCTACGAGCTGGTACGTTGGGTTCGGAAACAACCATTTGGTGAGCGGCTGGAATCCATCGCCAAGAGTACGGGGCAGGCTGACAATCCCTTCAAGCTGGAGTTTATCCCGTTGTCGCAAATGGCAAGGGAGGCCGAACAAGGCGAACGCTGGATTCCGGACATGCGAGACAGGGACGGATTGTGGGCAACCCAGGACACTCGCGACCGCAAGCCGCCCCCTGCGCCCAAACGGCGGGTTGCGTGTTGGTCTGGTGAGTACATCGCGGCATGTTTCACTTTCTTTGCTTTCATGTTTGAGGCGGTCGCCCGCCGTGCCGAGCCGGAGCCAACGGACACGACGCCGCAGAACGCGGCATCCCCCGCCGCGATCGGCCCGGTGGAACGACAGGAAAACATGCTTTCAAGCGCAGCAAGTCTTCGTGGCATTGTTGCCGCGTTACGCGAAGCCCAAAGGCGATTTCCGCTTTGGCGGACGTTTGTTGACTCTTGGGGCGAAGATGGCCCGGAAGAGCTATACATTCCACGCTGGGAGATTCACGAACGCGACAATGGGTCTTGGGTTCTGCAAGAGTTTGGGAAACGCTGGCTGGCGGTGGACGAAACCTGTGACCAATCTAAGGTGGATGCTTGGAAACTCGATCGGGAAGCCTACTGGGAATTCCAAGGGCTGGCCCAGGAGTTGGTTCCTATTCTGGCCCGACGTGGTGTTGAGTTGTGTGCAGCAACCACGGCGGGGGCGAGTGTCCTATTTTGGGCACTGGGCAACGAGTTTCCACCTGAGAGAGCACGGCTAGTCTGTGAGCAAAACACTTTCTGGACGGTGGCACGCAAGCTGGAAAGGGAAATTCTCTCACAAGGGAACGCGGTCGGCGGCGGTTCGGTTTCCGCGCCGACGGCGGCGCCCCAGCACACGGCCTACGGCCAACGGTGCGAAACGGCGGGCCGAGCGACGGCTGCGGGAGCTGGCGGCAGTCCGGGTGTCTCCGATGTGTTCCTGGCCCACAACAGCAAGGATAAGCCGACTGTCCGCAGGTTGAAGAAGAGATTGGAGGCCAAGGGGATTTCGGTCTGGCTTGACGAAGACATGCTTCGGCCCGGGGTTCCCTCGCAGCCGTTGCTCGAATCCGGCATGAAGACATCAAGGAGCGTAGCGGTCCTTGTCGGTAAGGACGGGCTCGGACCGTGGGAAGATGAAGAAATGCAGACCGCGCTCGTCCTGGCGGTCAAAGACAAACGTCCCGTGATTCCCGTTCTGTTGCCGGGGGTAGCCGCCCTGCCGGAGTTGCCCATGTTCCTCGCCATCCGCACGTGGGTGGACCTTCGCGAAGGTCTTACCAAAACGGAACTGGAGAAACTTGTTTGGGGCATCACGGGCGAGAAGCCCTGACCACGGCGGTGCCGTCGGCGACGTTGCCTACACCGAGCCCACCGTGGACCGGCTGGTTTGGCCGGTCTAGCAGCGGAGGCGACGCGAAATGACAAACGCAGTGTGGCGATCGGCTTGATCTTTGACGATTCGGCTGTTTGTTGTGGGCCTGCGGGGCTGGCGAACCTGGCGGCTCGTAGCGTTACTACCTTCAGCCTCTTGTCGTTGACAGAACTGATTAACAACTGCTAACTTAGGACAAAAGGCAGCACGGCCGTAGTGATGTTCAAGGCCAACAAGTCGCGGGTTGCAGGGTTCGACAATGGATCGGATCCTCCGCCTGATGCCGTCCTGACCATCAATGAACGGGCGGCTTGATCGCCAAGTCGACCCGATATCGACTGGCCCAGGCCGGCAAGGTTTCTTGTCAGAAGGTCGGTCGCCACTGACGGTCTCGCCGGGCGATGGTCGACGAGCGCGCAAGCAAGACGAATTCCGATAGGGAGACTGGCGATGCCTGACGAGTACCGAGAACCACTTCCGGACAGGTGCCCGCCTGGGGAGGCACAGGAGATCGGAGCAAGTATACATGTTTTCCGGCTGGTGAAGACCAGCCAGGTGACCGAGGAGGACTTCATGTCGCAGCGGGCCTTGTCGCCAAAGGCCACCTTCCGCGTCGATGAGTGTTTCGCGCGGGGTCTTTCGGTCTGGGCGACGCAAACGGAGGCCGATAACGCGAGGAAGCTTCCCAAGCTACGATCGATGCGGGTCTGTCGGGTGGAGTTGTGCGCGGGAGCTGGGAAGTTGAGGCAGACTTTCAAGCCGGATCATCGGACCTGGTGGCCACTTGGGGGCTTCCCGATCCTGAGCTACTGCGAGGTGGTGTCATGACCAAACGCATCCATGTTAACACGGCCTTGTACTTCTACGACGGCGTCCAGGTCTTCGATGCGACCGACGCTATCGGAGGAAGCTACGTCGGGCTACTCGTCGAAGACCTTCCGGACGGCGGCGGCCTCTATTTAGTGGTGGGATCGTCGCCGGAAAGCCTCCAGCGGTTTCGCATGGGCCAGGTAGACCTCCGGTCGCTTATCAAAGACAGGGTCGAGCAGGACTGGTTTACGCTTGAAGCGGCCAGCGACCTTGACCAACCTCTGGAACTGCTCGCACGGAATGGCCCCATTCCTGATGCCTACTTGCCCGAAGCCGGATTTGTGCTGCAAAGCGCCCAGGTTGCCGCGCGATCAACCTCTGTCCGGAACGAAGCTTTGGCGCGGCGGAACGTGGTTATTGAATTGACGCTCGACCACGGCACCGGTGAACACGACACGTAGCAACAGTTGTCGCAAGGTACGGCGCGATGCTTACCGACATCAACAGCGAGGACCGGCTGGCCGGTGATTCGCGCTAGGCTTCGCGAACTACAGGCCCTTAGCACCGTTCGAGAAATAACTGTCCGATGTCTTCGTGGCGTAAGCTTCCAGCTTGCGGGAGAAAGCGGCATCGCAAGCTGGAAGCTTACGCCACTTGTTTCTCGAACGGCCCTTAGGACCGGCGCATCAATAACTGTCGCAACTATTCTCGGAAAATCGGGCGATGGGCGGTCGTGTCCTGAACACCCAATCCAGGACGTTCTGTGGGTGATCACCGATCTCAACGGCGTCAGGCGGCGGGTTCTTCGGCGGCGGGCTCCCACCAGCGATCGGCGGTCCAATGGCCTTGGGCCACGCCCAGCTGCGCCGGCGCCAGGGGATCCGCGTCCAACCGCTCCTCCGCGTCGGCCAGCGTGAATTCCCGGCCGTCATCCCAGATCGAGTGATCGTATTCGTCCTCGACCGGTTCGGGCACCGGCTCCTCCGCCTGGGCGACCGGTGCTTCGACTTCTTCAAGCTCTTCGACTTCTTCCTCGACGTCTTCAAGCTCCTCGACTTCTTCAAGCTCCTCGAACCGTTTCCTAACCCGCGGCACCAGCGGCAATGCTTCGTCGGCGACGACGGCTTCGATCAACGAATCCACTTCGTCCAGTTCCGGGTGCAAGTCCTCGACGACCGGCTCCACCGGGACCTCCCGCACGGCCTCAACCACTTCCGGCTCGGGCTCCGGAGCTGGTTCCGGTGAGGGAGCTTTCGCCGCGGCGACGCGTTCTTCTTCGAACCAGTCCAACGCCGTCTGCCCGTCGCGCGTGGGCAGCGGACGGACCTCGATGTCGGCCTGCAGGAAGAGCTTGACGATGTGATGATGGCACGTGAACAGCAGCAGCTGATGTCCCTTGGCGGCAAAGCTGCGGAGCACTTCCACGGCCGCTTTGGCCCGCCGCAAGTCCAGATTGACCAACACGTCATCCAGGACCAAGGGCAGCAAGGCGCCGCGCCGGGCGTAGGCCGAGGCCAGGGCCAAGCGGAGACTGACAAAGATGGCTTCGCGGGTGCCCGTGCTGAGCACGTCCAGCGGCAAAGATTCCCCTTCGGCCGTGTCCAGCCGCAGTCCGTCCTGGCTGAGCGGCGTCCAGATCCGGCGGTAGCGGCCTTCGGTCAGTTCGACCAGATACGTCGAGGCCTCGGCCAGCGTCTCGGGCTGTCGTTCAGTCTCGTAGATCTGCCGGATATCTTCCAGCATCAGACTGGTCACAGCCAACAAACGCCAGCGTTTAGCAGCGCACTGAATCTGTTCGTCCAAGCAGCCCAATTCCAGCTTAGCCCCCGGCAGCCGCCGATTTTCCGACAGCGTCTTCATTTCCTGGAGCATCTCGCCGCGGCTCTGGTGCAACTGCGTCAGCCGGCCCTGGGCCTCCTGCATCCGGGACAGCAGACGGTCCCAGTACTGCTCCAGCTTGTCGTCCTTGTGAGTGGCCAGGACTTCGCCGACCAACGGCTCCGTGGACTGGGTCCCAATCCCCAGGCTGATGCGCGTGTTCAACGCCGCCTGCTGGGTGGTCAACTCCTCGATCTTGGCCTGCCGCACCGCCAGTTTGCGCAGTTGTTCCTCGTTGACCACCTTGGCTTGGTTCAGCAGCCCGCGCCGCTGCTGTGCGAGCTTGCCTAACTCGCGGGCAACTTCACGAAAACGGTGTTTTATCGCACGGTGCTCCTGCCGCATCGCGTGGCGGCGTTCGATCCACCGCCGCTGTTCCGTCAAGGCGGCCGCCATCTGGCGCAAGCGGGTGCGCGGATCTTCGCTGGCGGCGGTCAGGTGCACGTCCTCGAACAACTTGTTGATGCGGCCGATCACCGCGGTCAATTCGGTCTGACGCTGCTGGAAATCCGCGCGGCGGACCTGCAGTCGGCGGCCGAACTCCAAGGTCTGATCGTTGCCTTCGACCAAATGTTGCACGTGTTCGGGGGTCAGGGACGGTGGCAGGTTCGCGGCTCGCAGGGCGTCACGCCACTGGTCGCGGGCCTCGCGCAACGTCTCTTGTGCCTTGTCCGCCTTGCCCTGGACGGCCTCGGCCCGTTGCAAAGCGGTCTGGCGTTTGGTCTCCAGCGGCGTCAGTTCCTCCAGTTGCCTCACGTACTCCTCGGCCGCCAGCAGACGGGCGTCCATCGGTCCGCCGCCGGGCGGCAGTAGACTGTCCAATTGGTCGCGTTCGTCCAGCAACTCGCGAATCTGTTTCTCGACCTTGTCGACTTGTCGTCGGCAATCGTCCAGGTCGTCGGTCACCGCCTGCTCCAGGAAGACCTTGACGACCACGGCGACACCCGTGCAGACCAGGCCCAGGATGGCGAAGGCCCAACCGTACTTGGCCCCCCAGTCCCAGAAGAAACCGCCCAGCATCATCATCACACCGGCGATGAAGGGGAGGCCGCACCAGACCAACTTCGGCAGCGGCAGCACCTGCTCTTCCAGCAGGTCATGGCGGTCCTCGGCCATCTCCTGGCGATGCCGCTCGATCTTCTCCAGCCGCTCGTCCACCTGCAGGCGGCGGCGGATGGCGGCGACCCGCTTCCCAGCTTCTTCCAAGGCCTCGCCCAGTTCCGTCCGGCCGGTGTCGGCCAATTGCGTCGACAACTGCTCGTGCAACTCCAAGGCCTCGCGATGCGTGGCTTCGTGGTCGACCTTGCCGTCCTGGACCCGTTTGGTCGCGTCCCGCACGGCGCGGGCCGGATCCCGCAGGGTGGCGGCCCGCGCAGCCAGGTCGGGCGTGATTTCCGGCATCTCGTCCGGGTTCAGCCCGAGTTTCTCCCAGCGCAAACGCAGATCCGTCTGCAGCTCGTCAATCTCTTCGCGCAGTCGCGTCGTCTGACCTTCCAGAGAGGTCAGCCAGGGCGCATGCTCGCAGACCGCCTCGATGCGATTGGCGTGTGCACAGACGTTGCGATTGACCGGTTGGGCGACGGCCTCTTCCATCAGTTGCCGCCGTTGTCGCTTGATCTGTTCGACCTCTTCGCGATGTTTCGCGATCTGGCCGTTCAGTTCATCCAAGCGTGCGATGGCCCGTTCCGGCAGTTTCACGGGCGGGCCCAGTTTCTTCAATTGAGCCGCCATACCCGCGCGACGGAACCAGTCCTCGCGGACCTGCAGGGCGACTTCGACCGATCGGGATTCGCGTTCCATCCGATGGATGTTCTCTTCCAGCCGGGCAAGTTCCTCTTGCACTTCCAGGCGGTGCACGGTCAGCTGCGCCCAGCGCTGCCCTTTGCCGGTTAGTTCCTTGATCTCCAGCCGAAGTTTTTCGCGCCGCGCAACCAGTTCGAGCAGTTCCGACTTGCTGCCATCGGCGGCCAACAGACGCGTGCGGGCCGTTTCCAGTTCGCGAATGACGTCGATCAGCGAGACGCGGTCCAGGCCGCTGGTCAGCTTGTACAAGTGCGCGGACGCCTCGGTGTCGTCCAGGGTGCTGAGTTCCTGGAGTTCCCGCAGGCCGACGGCGAAGACGTTATTGAAAATCGGTTCGTCGATCCCGGACAGCAGCGTACCCAGCACGTGCTGGCCCTGCCGCGCACCGTTCGGGGATGTGACTTCGAGTTTGCCGAGATCCTCGCTGTGCAGACTGCTGCCCGGCGTGCGTTTGATGATGTACTGCCCGCCGGCTCCGGCCACGCCCAGCGAACCGCCGCCCTGGCCGCCGCGAACCGGCGGCAGATAACGCGATCGCCGCTCGGCGGAGAAGCCGTAGAGTACGCTACGGATGAACTCCATCAAGGTGGTCTTACCCGCTTCGTTCTGGCCGAAGAATACGGTACAGCCGTCGGAGAACTGATCTAGCTTGAGATCGTTCCAGACGCCGAAGCCGTCGATCTGCAGGTCGGTTATCTTCACCGTCGCGTCTCCACGTCAACCAGGTCCACCAGCCATACCAGGTGGCCCGTCGATTTAATGTAGGGTGGGCTGTGCCCACCACAATCGGCTGTAGTTGGTGGGCACAGCCTACCCGATCTCTCGTACCGTCGCCGCTGAAATCAACAGTCCGCCAGGCGGCTGAAGTTAAAATCAGTCGGTCGTACTAGGCAGTTTCTTCTCCCCCCAACAACTCCAAGCCCAGCGTCGCGCTCTCGTACAACAGCGCCTGCCGCAGGTCGCGGTCTGCCGGCTGCAGCAGCGACGCCAACGCCGGGTTCGCGCTCAGGTCCGGCAGGAACCGGGGCCAGCTGAGCGGCAGATTGTCGTCCTGTTCGTACTTGCGCACGGCACGCAGGAAATCACCGAGGATGGTGTCTTCCTCGTAGAGTTCCTCGGCCAAAACCGTCGACGCGTCCAGTTCCAGAGCGGCGGTCCAGACCGCTGGCTTGGCGCGGCCGAATTCGGTGCGCAACCAGTCGAGCAGCTCCCGACCAAACTCCCCGCGGCGGAACGCCTCGGCCAATTGGTCGTCGGCCGCAATTCGCCACGACACCAGCGTCGTGCCGTGGGCGGCTTCGGACGCGATCTTCTGCATGCGAGCCCGCAGGTGCCGCTGCACGTCGTTGCGGTCAGTCGCTTCTTCCTGGGGCAGCGTTTCCTCACGCCAGCGCAAAACGTCGGTCGGAATGAATTTGGTGCGGGCTTTGCGGCCATGGTCCACCTGCACCAGCGTGCAGCCGTGAATCCCCACCTCGCCGGGACAACGCCCCTGCGGGCTACCGGCATAGTGGACGATCGGCGCGGTTTGGTGCAGCGTCTTCGGCTGATGCCAGCCGCCGAGCGCCCAGTAGTCGATGTGCTTGTGACTGGCCAACGCCTCGGCGTCTGCGTCACCATGCACCACGGCCACGGTGCAGCGGTTGGTCGGCTCGGTGCGAAAGTCGCCGGTGCGGATGTAACCGCCTTCGTCGGCGCTCATGCCCAGGATCGTCGCGATCGGTTCCTCGTGGCGCCGGTGGGTAAACTCCTTGAGTTCGCCTTGGGGAAACATGTGTACCGTCTCGGGGAGCGGTATTTCGGCCGGCCAATGCTGCGGGCCATCCTCGCGGCCGCCGGCCCAGTAAACGTGGATCTTCTGCTCCCGCAGCAATTGAAATTGCTCGAACAGAAAGGACAGTGCGTAGGGACCGCACAGCCGCGGATTGAGGACGTCGCCAGACAGGACCACGAAGTCCACGTTCTCCAGGATCGCGTTTTCGAACACCCGTGCGGCGGCCTGGAAGGGCGCGTCGATCAGCAGATCCCGCAGATGATCGGGCACGTCGGCCAAACCGTGGGGAGGCTGTTCCAAATGAAGATCGGCGGCATGTAGAAAGCGAAGCGATTCGTGCGGCATCGAGCACCTCCCTGCGCTCAAGACGCGGTGCACGGGGCCGCTTTCGTCGATCGAAACTCGTCGGTCGAATTCCCTCAGCCGCGGCGCACACCACGCCTAAAATATCCCAAGTTCAAGTGCGTAGTTTAGCCGAGAGGGGCCAATGCTGCTATGTCGATTTTTCCCCTTGTTCCAGATCGGAGGATACCGTTATTCTGACGCCCGTGTCACAAGTGGATCGAGCTACGTCCACGTGGTCGCGTCTCTCCGAGACGCGAAACCCGGTCTCGGAGAGACCGGTCCACATGAAGCCGGCCGTGCTGTATGAGGAGTTGCTGTGAACCGCAGACTGTATCTACTCGCCGCGATTTTCGCCGTGCTCGCGGTGCCGGCCTTGGCCGTCGACATGCGGCTTGCGGCGTTGTTTAGCGAGCACGGCCAGCACGGCCTGCCACGTGACTTGGCTAAGTTGATCAGTCTCTCCGAGGTCATCGGGCACGGTCTGGGCGTGGCGTGTATCGTTCTGACGGTGGTTGTTTTGGACCGCGCCAACCGCCGTCGTGTGCTGCGTCTGCTAGCTTGTGCGTTCGGCGCCGGGCTGCTGTCCAATCTCATCAAGATCAACCTGGCTCGATACCGACCGCGCACGATGCAATTCCAGAGCGTCTGGGATACCTTTGCCGGCTGGTGTCCCTGGGCGACGCAGGGTTGGCAGGGAATCAAGAATCACGACATTCAATCTTTTCCCTCGTCGCACGTGGCCACGGCAGCCGGTTTGGCGGTGGGCCTGAGTTGGCTGTATCCGCAGGGACGATGGCTGTTCGCCTTTTTCGTCGTGTTGGCCGCCGTGCAGCGGTGGCAATGCGACGCCCACTTTGCTAGCGACACGCTGGCCGCGGCCGCACTCGGTTGCCTGGTAGCCGGGTTCTGCCTTGCGCCGCGTGGGTTGGGGAAATGGTTTGACCGGTGGGAGGCGGCTTAGCTCGAATCTGTTGTCCTTTCCCCCGGTATCCGGTACGATGAAAGAGACATGGGGGCAGAATTGGGATCCGGGAAGGAGTTGGCGATGTCCGCTTGGCTGATCATGACCGTGTTGAGTGTTTTGGGTGCCGACGCATCGGAAGCCTCAGCCGAGACATCGACCGCGACGGACTTCACGCTACGCCACTATCACGAGTACGAAAAGACGCTCGACGAAGCGTTACGCGCGGAAGCCCGGGCCACGGATCAACACGCGCGGGCCGAGGCGATCCGCCGCATGACGACCCTGTATTGTGCGTTGCGGACCGATCCGCGTCTGGAAACCAGCGATACGTTGAAGGGCTACAAGATCAAGCTGTGGAGCCGATTGACGCGTGTGAAGGGGGATCTGAAGCGGCAGGTGGACCGCGAAGCCAAGCTGGCCAAACGACAGGACCAGGATTCCGACGCACGGTCTCTGCAGCAAGCCACCGCGAGCTTGGCCGGCCAGGTGAGCCTGATGAACACCACGATGGGCGGTCCCGGCTACGTGCTGTCGCAAACGGGTGGATCGTTCGGTGGCGGGATGGTCACGGATAACGGACAAGAACTGATCGATCTGATCGAACACACCATTCGCCCCAATTTCTGGGACACCGCGGGTGGCCCGGGTTCGATCTTCTACTATCAGCCCCTGATGGCCCTGGTGGTCCGTGCCACGGCCGAAGTCCATGGCGACGTGAGCGGCTTGGTCGAAGCTCTGCGACGGGCCAGCAATTAGGTGCCCGTAGGTCAGGCTTTCCAGCCTGAGGTATGCTCGCCGACGTCAGGCTGGAAAGCCCGACCCGCGTGAGTCCAACGGCTTGACCTTGCCCTGGGGCGGCCGAAGAATTACCATCCCCGCCAGTCTTGAGTCCCATTCGCTGCTCTCGGGTTAAGCTCATCGCATGCGCACCATTGCCCTGTTGACGATCTCCAATGTGTTCATGACGTTCGCTTGGTACGGCCACTTGAAATACAAGGCCAGCCCGCTGTGGGTCGCGATCCTGGCCAGTTGGCTGATCGCGTTCGTCGAATACTGTTTCCAAGTGCCCGCCAACCGCTTCGGTCACTATCAGTTCAGCGCGGCGCAGCTGAAGGTCATGCAGGAAGTGATCACACTGGTCGTGTTCGGGTTCTTCTCCGTGCTCTACCTCCGCGAGGAATTCCGCTGGAACTATCTGGTCGGCTTCGCGTTGATTCTGGGGGCCGTCGTCTGCATGTTCGGCTTCCGCACGGAGCGGATCGCCTCGCCCGATAATCCGTCGGGCACCGTCAGCACCGCGGCTTCGGAGTCCTCTGCACCTGCGGCTGAGGCGAAACGATAGAATTCGGGTGTTTGACATGACTCCCCGAAGTCGGGCGACTTAGGCTACGACGTTCGTGCCGGTTCTTGCCCGCGTCAAAATCCCGAACGGCGTTTGGGGGGCCTTGACAACGCCAACAACATGGACGAAAAAGCGGTCGTCTAGCTACCGCCGTGGGGTTCCAGTGGCCACTACTAAGAGGTAAGACCCCGTGAACGGTTACCAGAAAGTTTTCGGGCTCTTTCACCTGCGTCGCTCGGTGTCCGAGATTCCGGGGTCGCACGCTCGCGGCACCCTTTCTTGTGGAGACTGACTTATGCACACGAGATGCCATCGCGGTTTTACGTTGGTGGAACTGCTCGTCGTGATTGCCATCATCGGCATCCTGGTGGCCTTATTGCTCCCTGCGATCCAGGCGGCGCGCGAGGCGGCGCGGCGGGCGCAGTGTGCCAACAATCTCAGACAGATCGGTACCGCCCTGACCACGTACCACGACACCTGGCGGCAGTTTCCTTTGCCGGGCATGATCGGCAACGAATTGGCCTGGACCGTGTCGATCCTGCAGCAAATGGAACAGCAAGGCATCGCCGAGCAGATGAACTACAATACGGGCACAATCAACGCGGCAGCCAAAATGCAGTTCGGTGTCGCCCGGATCGATTCGTACTTCTGTCCCAGCGGCGTTGGCCCGGACACCAAATCCAAAGCCGCGAGCGAGGAGTATCCGGCGGGTTCCGGCAACATCGCCTTTACCGCTCACTACTACGGCATCCTGGGGCCGCTCGGCACCAATGCAGCGACCGGCGGGACCTACCGCTGCGTGAACCTGACGGAGACGTTTGGCGGGGAGTGCCAGCAAGGCATCATGTGGCAGTGGGGTAGCAAACTGTCCGATGTGCTCGACGGCACTTCCACCACCTTCCTGGCCGGCGAAATCTCCTGGAAAGACATGCCCTACTCCCGGGCCTGGATACGCGGCAAGTTCGGCGATGCGCGCGGGACGCTGTACCTGCTGGCCAAGAATCTGGAGTTCCCGCTGGGCTCGAAGAACTCGACGAAGTGGAACTCGGTCGCCTTTGGCAGCAACCATCCTGGCGGAGGGCAATTCGTGATGGCAGACGCTTCCACCCGCTTCGTCTCGGACGTGATCGACTTTGCCGTCTACCAGGCGACGGGCAGCCGTGACGGGTCCGAACCGTTGGATGGGAAACGCTGATGCCGAGGGAGCCACGCATGCGAAACACGAACGAAACGAATTGGCACGGTGGGCGCCGGCACTGCCTCCGGCTGGCCGTCTTGGCCGGCGCGATTATCTTCGCTGGCTGCAGCCCGGGCGGACCGCCACGGTATCGGCTTTCCGGAAAACTCACGCACGGGGGACAGCCTGTTCCCGCCGGCTCCGTCACGCTCATTCCCGACCATGCTCAGGGCAATAACGGGCCGGCGGCATCGGCTGCCATTAAGGACGGCCGATACGACACCAAGCAGAGCACCGGCCATGTCGGCGGGCCTCACGTCCTGAAGATCACGGCGTTAGACGGGAAGACTTCTCCGGAATTCCCGCGGGGATCGCCCTTGTTCCCGGACTACGAGATCAAGGCGGATCTTTCCAAGCAGGACGGGACGCGAGATCTTGACGTGCCCGCCGAATGGGTAGCGCCCCGCACCGGACCCGTCAAGAATCACGGGGCATAAAGCCAGTGCACAGCAGGCTGGCCTGACGCCGGCCCGCTCCCCGCCTCCGCCAGTCTTCCGACGTTCCTCCTCCCTGGATTGCGGTGGACCCAGCGGGTATCCCGTCACCGCTTTGCCGGGCCTTGCCAGGTTTTCTCGTGAGACGTCCCCGGTTCTGACAGCGTCTCACTTCTTGGCTGGGGCCAGCTTATCGAGCATCGCTGCCTTGAAGGCATCCTGGGCTTTGCCGCCTTCGCCGGGGAAGCCTGCGTGTTGCACGAGCCAGACGAAGATCAACCCGCGCTCGGTGTCCGCGCTGGTGTTCGTCGAGTAGGCGCCGCCGTGGCCAAAGTGGGTGTTGCCGACGCCGAAGCCGAATCCGTAACTGTCCTTCAACTCGGGCGGCGTCTGCCGGCTGGTCAACTGCTTCACGGCCGCCTCGGACAGGGTTCGCTGGCCGTCCAACTGGCCTCCGTTCAGGAGCATTTGG
>JAPLNJ010001213.1 GCA_026692885.1 Planctomycetota bacterium
TCAGCGGCCGGTATCCGGCCTTGCGCATCGCCGCCGTCTTGGCTACGTTTACCCACCGGCCTGAACCGAGCAAACCCAGAGACCGGCCGCAACGGCCGTTCTGAGACCCCTCCCAACACCTGGGGAAAATAGACAGCTACGTCGCGTTGTAAAGCTGCTCGCCGTCGCGCGGCTCCAACTTGCTCAAGTGCTCCGCGGCCTGCACCACGGCCGCCCGATCCTTCTTCCGCGCCAGTTCCGTGATGCGGAGTGCGAGCAACTTGGGCTGCGCTTCGCGGGGAAGCTTCAGGACGTCGTCCCACGGTTTCGTGGCCAGCTCGGCCAGTTCCGTAAGCGCGACCTCACGCTTGAGAATCGCGAGTTCCTTTTCCGCCTGCTCGCGCAGCCGGTTCTCGGCAATTAACTTCTCCAATACACCGATCGCCGCGGCAAACCGCTCTTTCGCGGCGTCATAGCGAAAACGTGTTCGTTCGAGACGGCCTAACTTGTAAAGACTGACCGACACATCCCGTTGCGATTGGGCGTTGCCGGGGTCCGCCGCGGCCAGCGTGCGGCTGATCTTGAGAGCCTCCTCGTACAGCGGTTGGGCGGCCTCGACGTTCCCCCGCTTGACCTGCAGATCCGCCAGCTTGTTCAGGCTGACCGACACGTCCCGTTGCGATTTGGCGTTGCCGGGATCCCACGTGGCCAGCGTGCGGCTGATCTTGAGAGCCTCCTCGCACAGCGGTTGGGCGGCCTCGACGTTCCCCTGGCGGACCTGCAGGTCCGCCAGATTGTCCAGGCTGACCGACACTTCCCGTTGCGACTGGGCGTTGCCGGGGTCCGCCGCGGCCAGCGTGCGGCGGATCTTGAGAGCCTCCTTGTACAGCGGTTGGGCGGCCTCAATGTTCCCCCGCAGGACCTGCAGGTCCGCCAGCTTTCCCAGGCTGACCGACACGTCCCGTTGCGATTGGGCGTTGCCGGGGTCCGCCGCGGCCAGCGTGCGGCTGATCTTGAGATCCTCCTCGTACAGCGGTTGGGCGGCCTCGACGTTCCCCCGCAGGACCTGCAGGTCCGCCAGCTTGTTCAAGCAGACGCCGACATTGCTTTTATGACGCCAATTGCCGGGATCCAGCACCACCAGACGCTTCGCGAGGTCCAGTCCCCGCCGGAATGCCTGCTCGGCTTGATCCAGCTTGCCGTGCGTCAACGCCTGTTCGCCATCGCGGCCGAAACGGATCATTTCGAGGTGCAGCGTGGCAATGTCGTCGACGCCTTCCTCCTTGAGCGTGGCCACCAGTTTCGACACCGATTCGACCAATCGTTTGCGAACGGGTTGCGAGCCCGCCAGCTTCGTCAACTCCGTGTCCAGTTCGAAAAGGACGGCGTGCGCCAGTTCTTGCGCCTGCTTGAGACGATGGTTGGAAAGTTCGAGGTTCTTTTCCGCGTTGTGCGAGTTTTGCTTGGCGATCGTTGCGTTCCGTTCTGCCGTAATCGCGTTCTCGTTGGCGCGATTGGTTTCGGCTTGCGCCAGGAGTCGTTGGTTGTTCGCCCAGTACCCGAGAGCGGCGAAGACGACGGCGACGGCGATCAGGACCGCCACCCCGGCCCAGCGTGCGACGCGCCGCTTGCGGTCGCGCCGGCAGCCTACGGCGAGGAAGTCGGTGGCGGTCGCCGAAACGTGCGGCGGTGGGGGCGTTTGCCAGTGCTGATACCACGCCAGCAAGGCGCCGGCGGGCAGGAATTCTCGGTCGCGGTGGTTGGTGTCCCAGGCGTGAGCGGCCGATTCCAGATCGTCGCGACGCTCCAAATCGCGGCGGTGAGCTTGGAGGAACGATTTTAGCCGGGGCCAGTCGGAAATCAGCACGTCGTGGATCACGTCGACCTGGTCCTGCTCGTCCACCGTGAGCAGGCGAAGCGGGGCGCGCGTGCCGTCCTGGCCCGACAGCCTCAGCAAGCTGGGCTCCGCGTGGGGGCCACCCACGGACAACAGCACGGACTTGGGCCGCGCGCGGCGGCGGTCGGCGGTGCCACGGCCGAGTTCCACCAGTTCCAGGAACATCCGCAAGGCGGCCGTCTGGTCCGCCTCGTTTTCCAAGGAGTCGAGCAGTCGATCCGCCGACTGATTCACGGCCCCCGCCACGCCGCCGAGCGTTTGGTAGTCGTCAAACGTCAGGGTCGGTTGGTCGCGATTGACTTCGCGCGCCTTTTGCCACAGTTCGGCCAAGGTGTGGCTGAGCAGCGGCAAGCGGCCGGGACCGGCCAGCGTATCGTCGAGCAGTTGCTGGAGCAGCGCGGGAGAGGCAAGCCGCCCGCCGGCCAGTCGTAGCGGTTGCTCGATGGCCGCCGCGAGGCCCGCCTGCGCCATGGCGGGGACCGTGTAACGCTCGGCCGAGTTCAGCCGGTGCGACAGATCGGGATGCCCGGCCACGTGGTGCTGGCAATCGCTGCGAATCGTCGAGACCAGCCGAAACGGGCCATCCCGGTCGTCGAGCGCGGCCAGCACCAGGCGAATGAATTGGGCGGGGGACGACGCGGCGTCGTGCTGGGCCGAGGCGAACAGCTCCTCGAACTGGTCGACGACCAGCAGTACCGAGCGCGGCGGCGTGAACTGGTGGTCCTTGTTCCACTGCCGCAGTTCGTTGGTCAGGGCCTGCGGGTTTTGGGACAGGCGGTTCTCGATGTCGGTCAAGGTCCCCTTGGGATTTTGGCCCGCGTCCAGTTCCAGCAGGGCGTCGGCGAGCGCTTTTATGGGATTCGTGCCGGGACGCATGACGAGCGTCAACCAATCGGGCTGACCGGGCCGGCTCGGGCGCCGCGCCATGGCCGGCAGCAGCCCCGCCTTCACCAACGACGACTTCCCCGTGCCGCTGGCCCCGTCGACCTGCAGCCAACGACAACCGGGCTGCTCCAGCTTGTCCACGAGGGCCGCGGTTTCGTCCTGACGGCCGAAGAACAGGTGACTGTGCCGCTCGTCGAACGAGGCCAGACCGAGGAACGGCTCGGTAACCAGCGGCTGCGCGGGGGCCGCCTTGGGCGTGGTCTCGGGCTCGCCGAGCAGACGCCGCACGGACGCTCCCAATTCACTCAGGCCGTCGGCGGTGGACTGCCCGGCGGGGGCCGACAGCTGCGCGGCCTGGAAGACGCTCAAGAAACCGCTCAAGGCGTTCGGCACGCCGTGCAGCGGCTGATCGCCAATCAACACCGGCAGGATGTGCCGCGGGCCGGGGAGTTCGCTGAAATAGCAATGCAGCGCCCGACTGACTTCCGCTTCCACCCACCGCCGCGGGGCCCGATCGCTGAGCAGCACGACGAACACACGGGCGCGCGAAAAACCGTCGTCGATGGCCCGGACCCAGAGTTCGCCGGGCGGGATCGACTTGGCATCCCACCACACGCGCAGGGCCTGACCGTCCGTGAGTGACGCGTAGACCTGCTGCGCCAGGGCCCGGTCCTCGGAGTGGTAGCTGAGAAAGACATCGAAGGCCTGCGTGGACATCAGGATTCCCCAGAATAAAGTCGGCAGATGGCCGCACTCCAGCTATCGGAAATTGGTTTCCGCCGACAGGGCTGATTCTATCGGGAGAAGCTGGTGAAGCAAGGATGATCGGGAATCTCACTGTCACCAGCCTTTGGTTCAGGGGCTGGATCGGCTCTCCTTTCCTTCACGCGGTCTCGGTCTGGCCCGCCACGACGATCACCGGAGCAGGGTGGCGAGGGTGTAGCATTGCCGGGTCATTTCGATTTCTCGTTTTTCAGCAGGTCCACCATGGCCCAGCCCAGTGCGGTGCCGACTTCCATGTAGGTTTCGGCATTGCGGTTGTAGGGTTGCTGACTCTCGACTATTCTTTCGCCGCCTGCCGCGTGACGATGGGTACATACCCCGCCTCCAAGCCCGGCGGCGGAGTGACGACGAGCGCAGGGTCGATTTCCGCCAGCTTGCCGACCGTGGGTGGCGGCAGGTAATCGCGGTCTAGCTTCCAACTCCGGTGAATCTTCTCCACGCGCACCTGCAGCGCCTTGCGCTCTTCCGCCGTCAGGTCGGCGTTGAGCAAAGCCGGCTGGTCGGCGAAGCGATACCAGGTGAACTTCGGCGTTTCGGTCGCGAACCGCGTGTCCCGCCACCAGCCCAGGCCGCCCTCGATATCGGAATACAGGTTGTCGGGAGCACGGCCTTCATGCTGGGCGAACATCCAGGTTCCGAACAGACCGGATTGAAAGCGATCGCCCGGATAGGCCTTCAGCAGCGGCCAGGCGGCGACATACATCGAGAACCCAGCGTTGAAGGTCTCGGGAACTTTGTCATTCGGCACGATCAGATACCCGGCCATCTCGGCTTGCCGAATCCGTTCACCAGCTTGCGCCGGCAGAACGCTCCCCGGCCCGGCGAGCGCCGTGGTCAGCGATAGAAGCAGCAGGGCGGTGAGGAGGATGTGTCGCGTTCTCATTTCGCTTTCGCTCCCATGTGGATGAATTCGTCGCGGTTGAGGAAACCGTCTTGGTCGGTGTCCCATTTGTCGAAACGCGTTTGCGCGGCCTCCGGGTCGGTCTGGTTGGCAAGAAACTCCTCGCGGCTGAGTTGGCCGTCGTGGTTCTTGTCTTTCAGCGCGAACAGGGCGGCGCGATCTGGGGCTGGTTTCGCGCCGACCGTGGCGGGCTTGCTGGCGACGGGGTTAGCGCGAGGCGGCAGCGTCGCGCTCCAGTCGAGCCACGCCTTGTGGAGCCGCGCGACCAATTCCGGCTTGTCGCTGGCCAAGTCGCGTTTCTCACCGATGTCGTCGGCGAGATTGAATAGTTGTAGCTTCGGCTGCCACGGGCTGAGGAGCAGTTTCCAGTCGCCCTCGCGGACGGCGCCGGCCTCACCGTTCTTCCAGAACAGGCTGTCGTGTGGCGCACCGTTTCTTTCGCCAGTCAGGAATCGCAACGGGTTACAATCCTCTCAGCCTCGACGTGCATTCCTTCGGTAGACATGGAGAGCGAACATGTATTTGCCCGCTTGCCCGGTCCTTTCCGCATGTGCTCGGCACGCTTCGTGGCGGGCCGTGATGATGTCGCTGGCGGTTGCAATGCCGTGCTATTCCGCCCAAGAGAATCGCGCTACAGCAACGAAGACGCGGCCCTCGGCATCCGTATCGGCGATGCGGGATGATATTTCCAAGCGGTTGCTTGCGGAGTTCCGGCAATCCTACGCCGTGCCTGATGGCAAAGTCATCAAGCGCGTGGCGCCGCCTTTCTCGCCGGGACGATTGGAGTTCTATCGCGTGCATGACGCGCGTCAAGCCAAGCTCATTCCCGAAGGCCCGGAATACTACTTGTTCAAATGGGACAAGCCAAAGCCCACCGATGCCAATCACACCGGCTGGTGGAGTGAAGGCAGGCTGACCCCGGCAGGCATGGGGTGGGTTGGCGGCAAGGGCGTCGAACTCTCGACACTCATTGACTATTTTACCGGCATTCATCGCTTTGAAACTCTGGGCGACCGTTTGCTCATCGACGCGAAGGTCTCCGGCGATTGGGTAACCCGTTACGGCGCATCACCCGAAAAACTGCTGCCAGAATTGGAAGCCATCTTACGAAGCGAGTGCAAATTGCCCGTCCGCTTGCGGCTCGTCCAGGAGGACCGCAAGGTCATCGTCGTGGAGGGGATGTACGTGTACCGCCCCGTGCCGGGACGAAGCGCCGTAAGCATCAAGGAGGGGTGCGAAGAAAACAACTGGCTTGAGGGGGACTACGATGTCTTGGAGGTCTTCACCCGCGATCGCAAAGACTGTTGGGATGCGTCGAGCTACGATTTTGAATCACTGCTGAATCGCCTCAGCCGTTCCATCGACCGCCCCGTGCTGAACGAGGTCGCTCGTCCGCCGAAAAACAAGTTGATTGTCGAAGACAACCTCAACCCGATCTCAGGGCGTCCCAAGCGGACGGAGTGGGACGAGGCGGCGCTGCTGACACACCTCGGCAAACAGACCGGCTTGACATTTACCGAGAAGACTCGCCGCGTGCGAGTTCTTCACGTCGAACGGGCCGAGTAAGAATCTCTGAGGAATGATCGTTCGCTACGGCGCAACTGCCGTACGGCGAGCGGTCCGCCATCGCAGCCGCCGCGTCTGGGCCTCGCGTGATTCTCCTTCTCGCTGATCGAACCGATGCTCAGGGCGGGCAGCCAGCCAGCGGATCCGGCAAGAGGGCTTCCAGGGCAGCCGTACAGCTTGGGGCGCTGGGCTCAAATCGGTTCCTACGCCACAAGGTCGGCATTTTGCTTATGATGACGATGATGACCGACAGCAGATCGCCCTTGACGCCAGAGTTTCACCAGCGAGCAACGTTTCACACGACGCGTTGGTCGGTGGTGCTCTCGGCGCAGGGGAAGTCGTCGGGGGATGCCGTTCAGTCGCTGGAGGCGCTCTGTAGGCAGTATTGGCCGCCGCTGTACGCCTATGTGCGGCACCGTGGCCATGCGGTGCATGACGCGCAAGACCTGACGCAGGCCTTCTTTGCTCGGTTGTTGGAGAAGGACTGGCTGGCGGCGGCAGACCGCGAGCGCGGGCGGTTTCGTGCCTTTCTGCTCATGGCCCTCAAGCGATTCCTCGCCAACGAATGGGATCGCTCGCAGACGCAGAAACGTGGCGGTGGGGTTATGCCCACGAGCACGGCATCGTGCATCGCGACATCAAGCCGGAGAATCTGCTGCTCGACAAAGAAGGCCGGGTGAAGATCGCGGACTTCGGCATCGCGAAGATGCTCGGCACCGACGCCGACACTGCGGTGCGCGACGAAGGGCAGCAGGCCGGCACGCTCGCTTCTGCTGCGGGCACGCCGCAATACATGGCGCCGGAGCAGAAGGCCCATCGCATCACGGATCATCGCGCCGACATCTACTCGCTGGGCGTGGTGCTCTACGAACTGCTCACCGGCGAACTTCCCGCCGACAAACTCCAGCCGCCGTCGCGCAAAGTGCAGATCGACGTGCGCCTCGACGAGATCGTCCTGCGCGCGCTGGAGGCGCAGCCGGAGTTGCGCTACCAGACGGCCAGGGAGTTTCGCACGCAGTTGGAGACGGCGGTTTCAACTCACGCCGGCAGCCAGTCATCGCGCCTGTTCAAGACCGGCCAGGGCTTCCTCTTTCCGCCGGATCAATTCACCACTGCCAGCGGCCAGTTCTTTGCCTGCCGCACGCGCGGGCAACTCATCCTCGACGACCGTCAACTCACCCACTCGCGTGCCGGTGTGAACACCATCATCCCGCTCGCCGCCATCCGCGATGTGAGTCTCGGCCAGTATCCGCGCACGCTACAACCATCGGGAGTGGATCTCCTCAGCGTGACCTACGAGGAGGGCGGCCAGCGCAGGCAAATCCTGCTCTCGCCGATGGAGGGATGGTTCGGTTTTCCGTCCGACCGGAACGCGTTGACCGCGGAGTGGTTTGCCGCCCTTCGCGACGCGGTCACGTCCGCCACAGGCCATGAGCCTGCATCGACACCGAGGGAGCAACTTGGAATACCGCGCGGCTCGCATCTCACGCTGGCGCTGATGTTGTCGGGGCCGCTGTTCGCGCTCGCGGTCCTGGCGGGTTGCTTGATTTATCTCGCGATCATGCGCCAGACGCCCGGCACTCCCACGACATTCCCGTTCAACATCAACCCGCTCGGGGTCATATTTGCGCTGTTTTTTCTTTTCGGTTTGATCGCCTTCGGCCTTCCGTGGCTGGTGCAGCGGCGGACAAGGAATGCCAGCTCGTCCGCAGCATCGCTGAATGCACCAGGTGCAGCATCGGCCCGCAGGAAGCAAATCGTGTTCGCGTGCGTGGCGGTCCTATTCATTATCCTCTCGCTGCTGGGCGAGAGGTATTTCAACTGGCGGTGGGAAAAAACGCATTGGCACACCCTCCGCATGGCGTGGAGCGACCGCACCAACGACGTCGCCGGTGCGCTGCGCATCGCCGAGGTGACGCGCGAGGGACGCATCGTCATCTTCCGTATTGCGTGCGAGTCGGGCCCGATGCCGGTGGATTTTCAGGTCAGCTACAGCGGACAGGAACTTGATTCGCTGCCGTCAGCGGACACCGTTCCCAGCGTCACGGCACTCTATGCGCCGCTTCCTCCGCAGATCGCGTCCGTCGGCATCCCGGTCCGTTCAGGCATGACGCTGCTCGGCACCCGCTGGGTGCGACGCATGGAAAAGATCACGCGGCAAAAGCCCGGCGAGGTGACGCTCGGTTTCGTGCTGCCCGACGAAGCGCGGGCCGAGAGGGCCATGCAGGAGGCGCGGAGAATCTATCTGCCCGAGCGACCCTGCCATCTCCAAAATTCCGATGTGCTGATGCTGTTCACCGAATTTCGCAATGTCGGTGAAAATAACTGGGAGCAGTCGCAGGCGATGCTGAATGTGGATTTCGCCGCCGCCCCTTCGCAACCTGCGCCAGCCACGAGCAGCATACTCGCGCCCACCTTCGGCCCGGTGAAGGCACCCTCGCAAGGCCCGTCGTTACCGACTCCGTCGACGTACGAACCGCCGCACGAAACAGCACGCACCTCCCAACCACCGGCTTGGAAGGAGGAGGACATCGTCGTCGAACTTTATTTCGGAGCGGAGGCGCAGCCGAAGGCTCCGAAGCACCCCAAATACACCAAGCTGGTTCAAGCACTGAATTCCCTGAAAGGCGTCGTGACGAACTTTCCCAACGCAGGAGCGGACGACGGCGGCATCATCACCTCGGCCATCATCCGCGACTTGTCTCAACGCTGTCTTCGAGAAACCCAAAGGACTCAAAAGGAATCCGAACTGCGAGTCGCCATCGACTCGGCCCTGAAGGACGCCGACATTGAAACGGTTCTCTGGCACGAAGATCCTGAAGAAACCGAAACGCCGAAGACGCAAGACTCAGAATCGCTACCAGCTGACAATGGCATAACGGCGATTAGCTGGAGTGGCCCCCAGGGCACGGTGCTTTCGATGGCGGGTATGGAACTTGATATTGACTCGAAGGCAGCGTGCTTCGGCGTCGTCCGTTATCCCGACGAAATCCGCCGCATCGGCCTGTTCGTGGAATATGCTCCGCTGCTTCAAGGCGCCGCTCTCGCCGGGCGGCTGGATGTTTATCCGCGCGACTCGAACACCGCCAGGTTTCTGCAAGCCAACGCCGTTCCGCTTACGATCACGAAGGAAGATCTTCGCGCGGCCTGGGATGACGATCTCGTCAAAGTGTTTTATTTGCCGCATCCCACGGCTGGGAGAAAGTCTCCTTCGCCGGTTGAGGTTGTGGATTCGACACACCGCGATCCCGAGGGCGACAAACACGCGATCGAACAAGCCCGTCAATCAGGCGCGATACTCGCGGTGCTACGGCTCGGGAAGGATTTCAAGACGCTCGGCATTCCGGCTCCGGATGCCAGTCCTGTGATCGTCCCACGGCCTTCGTCATCGTCACCGCCGCCAACAGACGTCGAAAGTGAACTGTAGCGGCAGGTTTCCCATGGGGCATGACTACTTCGACAAAGCAACGTTCCAACGGGACAAGTTCAGGGCCGCGATCGAGGCCAGGAAGGAGTAGAAGAAAATGCAGAATCCGTATGAATCGCCCCAATCGCCAGCGGAACGAGACGCTTGTCTCCCTGGTGGTCCGGCTAGCGGTGCGGGTTCCGGGTTGCCCGTTCGTCCCTACGGGCGGCTGCGGCTGTGGATGCAGCCGTATGGGCTTCTGCTGCTCGGTGTCGGGGTTTGGGGTTTCGCATTGCTGTCCAAGATACCACAGGTACATCCCGCATTCGGCGGGCCCGATCCCGGGTGGGTGCTGATGGCCCTGGGCGTTTATCTGCTGGGAATGGCCGGCTTGGGCCTTCCCTTCGTGTGGTTCTGTTGGCGCCGGCGCTTCCATGCCGAGCTGCTTTACGTCCTTCCGCCGCTCACGCTCGTCGCGTACGTCGCTTGGCGGCTTCTTCCTCGATGACCGGCCGTCGCCGCGAGCGTTGCCACGGTGAGCGCCAACACGCTGGCCGGCGGCGGCTGGTGCTTTGCGCTATTTTATTAACGCATCCCCTTTGTCTGCCCGTGTCGTATCCGCTAATATCTTAGCGCAATTGGCAAGGACGAGCTTGGCTCGTGCAGACAACCTTCGTGAAACGCGTCACCAGAAGTGGCCAGCGGCATGAATCCATGCAGGAGACCGGGGATGCCTGAGCCGTCGGAACTGAGTCGTCGCGAGCGGCAGATCATGGATGTCGTGTTCGCGCTGGGAGCAGCCACCGTGAATCAAGTCGTGGAGGCCATTCCGGATGCTCCGACCCCCATGGCGATACGCCGCCTGATGCATATCCTCGAAGCAAAAATGCACCTGCGGCGAAAGATGCAGGGACGCGAGGTCGTGTACCTGCCGCGGGAAGCCAAAGCCAAGGCCGGGCGCAGTGCCTTCCAACGCGTGCTGGAGACGTTTTTTGATGGCTCGCTGGAAGAAGCCTTGGCGGCTCATCTGCATGCGCGCAAAGACGGCATGAGTGATGACGAACGTGAGCGTTTGATTCAGTTGATTGAACAGGCCAAGCAGGAGGGACGTTGACATGAGCCGCCCACACTTCCTAATCGTTTCGGCCAGCCCGTTGTTCCTCCCGATGCTCGATGCGACGCTCAAGGGGACCGGCGTGCTGTTGCTGGCCTGTGCCGTCTGCCTGGTGCTGCGGCGAGATTCGGCGGCGACCAGGCACCTGGTCTGGGCGACGGCCATCTTGCTCGTGCTGGCGATGCCGCTGTTGTGCCTGTTGCTCCCCCAATGGCGCGTGCTGCCGCCCTGGCCGCCGGCGAGTTTGGGCGTAGCCTCCTCGAGCCGTTCGAGTCCGGAGTTGGTCGCGTCGGCTCAATACGCCACTGAGTTGCCGCATGCGTCGCACTTCCGAGAGCACGACGCCGACCGTCCGAGCCAGATTGTCCAGCCGCGGATTACAGCGCCTCCCCAGGTCGGGACACGGCCGACATTGCCTCATGAAACGGATTTCCATGCAACGTCAGGGCGACTTGCGACCATTGCCGAGCAGCCTACTGCGCTGCTGACCGCGGGCTGGCTGGTCGGGTGTGCATTGCTCCTGCTGCGACTCCTTGTCGCTGTCCGGCTGCTCCGCAAGTCCGCACGCCGCTGCCGCGTCGTAGCTCCACTCCGCCTGGGCAATGTTTCTCCGTCGAATGACCGTTGCGGAGGGGAGCGTGCGCTGCGTGCCGCGATGGACGCAGCGGCCGGCCGACTGGGAATCAATCGCTCCGTGCAACTTCTGTTGGATTCCCAGCCATCGATGCCGGTCGTTTGGGGATTACTGCGGCCGCGGCTGCGACTGCCCACCGAGGCCGTTGACTGGAGTATGGAACAGCAACAGTCGGTGCTCCTGCATGAGTTGGCCCACATTCGCCGCGGTGACTTGGTGATTCTCGTGTTGACTCAATTTACGTGTGCCCTGAACTGGTTCAATCCCCTGGTCTGGTTCGCCGCCTGGCGCTTGCATGTCGAGCGCGAACGAGCTTGCGATGACCTGGTGCTCCGCGCAGGAGTTCGCCCATCCACCTACGCCGGACACTTGGTCGAAGTCGTGAGTCGCCTGCGGCCCGCCGCGTGGACGACTTCCTGCGGGCTCGCCATGGCTCGCAAGTCCTCGCTCGAAAGCCGCTTACTCGCCGTGCTCAGCGCAAGGCTCAATCGCCGCGGCGTCAGTCGCGTCTTGACCGCTGCAGCGATCATCCTCGGCGCCGCGGTCGCCATCCCGGTCGCCATGTTGCGTGCGGCGGACGCCCAACCAAAGCACGAGTACGCCCAGTCGCTCTTCCGCAAGTGGCAGGCCAGCGCCCGCACCGACGGCAAGATTCCCGGCGCGCTCATCGGGCATGTCGCGCGGGAGGTGGACAGCTTCCTCAAGCAATATCCCGCCGATAAGAAGTCCCCCCAGCTCGCGGCGCTGCGTCCGCGGCTCGGTTCGTCGCACGACTGGACGCAGGCGGAAGTCGTCGCGCTGCTCGACGACATCACGGACATCTCGACCGCGCCGGTGAGCTGGGCCGGGACGCCGCAGGAGTTCCAGGAAATGCGGATGCTCCGTCCCGGCGCGCCGCTGCCTGCCGAATTGACGAACGCTGCGTGGGGCAAACCTCTGGCGAATGGCCTGCGTGCGGCGTGGCTGTTGGAGCCTCGCGCGGAGCAGTATGCGTTCGGCTCCGTGCTGAAGACGCGCGTGCTGTTCCACAACTCGGGCCAAGCTCCGGTCGTCTTCATGACCGAGACGTGGCATCAGGAAGACAAGCACTCGGCGCGCACGGCGGATGGCAAGGAAATCCCCGTGAATGCCACCTGGTACTCGGGCATCACGCCGCTGGCGACCTATCGCTTGGCACCCGGCGAGTACTGCGAAGTACCCGGGCACGGGCTGGCCATCGGTGCCGGCGAATACGTTGAGGAACACAGCACCGGCGCGGTCGGCGCCATCATCGAGGCGAAGGTAGGCGACGACGTCCTCCTCTCGCACAGCGTGGACGTAGCCCAGGGCGGCTGGACCAGGCCCGGTGATCCGCAGGAACCGGCGGAACTATGGAAACGCGTCGTGGCTGAGCGCGTCGCCAACGAAGGGCCGCTGCCGTCAGCCGTCGCTGACCGCGAGCAGCTCATTCGCCGTGTCACGTTCGACCTGTTCGGCGAACCTGCGACCGCGGAGGAAGTGGCGGCGTTCACCGCCGACCACGCGCCCGACGCACTCGCGAACCTCGCCGCACGACTGCAAGCAAAGCCGCGCATTCAGCCGTGGGCCGGTAAGCTGCCGACGGGCGAGAAGAAATTCCGTGTCATCGCCGCAGATCCCAACGCGGCGAAAGCGCCCCGCACTGCGAATTCGCCCGGCCAATATGTCCTCGGCGAGCACGTGCATCTGCTCGTCAGCCAAACCACCACCGATTCTCAGCGAACGAACAAAGCTGTCATCGCCTTCCTTTCGCCAGACCCGAAAGTCGCGTCGCCGCACCCGCCGTATGAAATTGGCTTGCCCGACGGCATCGCCACCTATGGCATCGTGTGGGAGCGCGGCGCGGGCGTCTTGTGGATTCTGCAAAAAGACCTCGTGCGGAAATACGACTTCACGAGTCCCGCACAGGTCAAAGAAGTGCGCATCGAGCCGGGCAGCATCCTCAACGTGCCGGAGCACCTGCGCGATGCGATGCGGAAGGCGTTCCACATGCCCGGCGCGCCGGCGCAGCAGCAGAAATCGCAGCCACCCCAAGGCGGCGCGAAGCTCGAACCCGCAAGGGAGGAGAAACTGCAGTGGGGCCAGCCGGTGAACGGGCTGCGGGCAGCGATCGCCATCCGCTCCGCTCCTGGCGAAGCGAAGGCCAGCCTGCGACCGGACCTCTACGTGGTGGTACAAAACGTCTCCGAGGCTCCGATCCGGCTGAACGACACCCTCGCGGAACAGCAGCCCCGGATGCTGTATATCAAAATCGATGGCAAAATCCAGGCGGGGATCGGAGCCAAGGATCCCAGGCTGGGCGACGTCCTGCTCCAGCCTCGGGAAGTCGCCTTCGCACCCATGTACTCTCTGGAACCGTTGGCGGATGGACATTCCACGGGGGCAATCATCGCGGAGGGCGCGCTCCGGGATGGGCATCATACACTCGTCGCGGAGGTGCTGATTGAGAGGGCGCCCGCAAAGGCGTGGGCGGGCAAGCTCGTCACCGGTGAGACCAGCGGGGCGGTGGCGGCGGGCCAACCGCAGCCGCAGGGCAAAGATGCGCAAGCGCTGTTTAGAGTCTGGCAGGCCGGCGCGCGCACGAATGGAAGAATCCCGGGCGGGACGCTGGGTAGATTGGCACGAGTCGCAGCGAACTTCATCAAGTTGAATCCGACGGACGAGCGCGCGCCCAAACTCGCGGAACTGTTCAAGCGGATCGATACCGCGCACGACTGGACACCGGCGGAGGCCGTCGCGTTACTCGACGAGGTGACGGGGATTTACGCCTCGTTGCCGAGTTGGGTCAAAGACGAGAAGCGGTTCACCCTGGGGGGCGCCGTCGAGACCGGGCAGCGGCTGCCGGCGGAACTGGAGCACGCGCCGTGGGGCCGGACGGCGCCGAATGGGCTGGAAATGGCGTGGCTGTTAGACCCACGTGCGGAGCAGTACCGGCTCGGCACGCCGCTGAAGTCCCGCATCCTGTTCCACAACGCGGGAACTGGAACCGTGGTGTTCCGCGCGCTGACATGGAATCAGCCCGGCCCCCTCCAGGCGCGCGATGCGCAGGGCACGGAAATCAGCATTGCCTCGGTTGAATGGACCACGATCGGGCGCGTCGTCGCTTGCCGGCTCGCGCCCGGCGAATTCGTGGAAATGACCGGTGCTGGCATCGGCATCGGTGCGGAGAAGGACGAGGAGGATTGGCGCGGGACGCGCGTCGGCGATTGGATCGAAGCGAAAGCGGCAAGGGCGATTGAGGAAATGGGGACGGTGGGCAACGTCAGGTTCGAGCCTGTGTCTGGCGGCATGATTCGGACCGCAGTGGTTTGGATTGGAGAGTTGTTGGGCGAGGACTTGTCTGGAGACACTACTGGGGTCCATCATGGGGCTCTCCAATGCGACGCGGATTTGTTCTCATTCATCACCGCCGCCAGATAAGTTCCTTGAGCAGTCTTGCGAACCTGGCGGAAAGTGTGATGCATGTCGCGGGTGGAATCACCGACCCGGACCCGTTTCTGTTCCTTGCCGTCCTTGTCGATTTCGACCATCCACATGCCGTTCGGGGCGGTTTCACCGGCCAGGAACCCGCCGCCGGGCAGCGGCTGGCAGGAATGGTTGTCGTGGTTGTCTGAGGCGATGTACTTCCAAAGTTGATGCTTGTCGGGAGCGAGTCGGATGATGCCCGCCTCCTTGCTGCGGATGGAATAACTGAACACCACGCCTTGGTCTGGCAAGACCCAGCCATCGGTCAATTCGGCCCCGTTCTCGAGCGTCCATTCCGGTTTGAACTCCGCGTCGTAGATGGCCGGTCCGCCACTGGCCCAGCCAGCCTTGAAGAAGCGATGCTTCACTTGATCCGCAGCGGGACTTTTCGCGCAGGTCAGCAGGAGCAGGGCGGCAAAAGTGAAGGACGTGAATTTGTGATGGTTCATCGTGTTGCTTTCGGTTTACTCGTTGATGGTGACGTGGTCGCTGTCGGTGATGTCAAACCGCTTCGTGCCGGGCCGGCACGGCGGGTAGGCGGTCGTGGATTCGACACGGTCATGGCAGATGGTCAGGTCGTCCACGGAGTTCATCTGCAGCAGCTTGCCAAGAACACTCGTTCGCGTTTCATCGGTTGACCCTTTGTCGGATTGCAGGTGGCCAGGACTCGCCGATATTCTATACGACACGCCGCCGAGCGTAATTCCTCTGGACTTGACCGCCCGCCGATCGGCAGTCAGGCCGGCTGTTGCACATCCTCGTTTTAAGGACCGCGACCGTGCTTCCGTTTTGGCGATTGCTCGCTGCCCTCCGGTTTTGCCGTCTCTCCCTGTGTCTGGCGTTACGCAGCACGGTGTGGTTCGTCGTGGTGTCGGTGTTGGTCCTCGGCGAGGGCTTTTTGGAGTTCAGGAAGGATGCCTTGCGCGCGGCGTGGGCGGCTGATCGTGCCCAGCAAGTGACAACGCCCAATTTGCTACGCAATGGGTCGTTTGAGGGCGGATTGCTGTACTGGCATGGCGTCGAGCCCGACAAGCAGAAGCTGGTTCGGGGCGGCGCGGCAGTTGGGGAATATGCGCTGCGGATCGAAAAGGGCTTTGTCATGAGCGCACCATTTGTGGCCCAGCGCGGGGAACCGGTGACGGTCAGCTTCTTCGTCAAGGGGGACCAGCCGGGCGTGGTGGATGTGAGCCTGCCGCCTAGCGCTCGCGAGGTCGGCCAGAAGGCTGGCCGCCTCTGGACGCGCGGGGCCGGGCAGACGGCCAAATTCGGCACGGAATGGCAGCGGGTGTCATTCACTTGGAACGCCGACGTTCCGGCGGACGGGTTCTGGCCGCAGCCGCACTACATGGTCCAGCTGGGCGGCGGAGCATCTACGCCCTTTCTGGTCGACGGCATCACCGTGACGCTCGGCAAGCAGGGCACGCCGACTTACTTGCCGCGGCGCGAGGTGGAGGTCGTGGCAGACTGCTGCGATCTGCCCGGCTACGAGGGCGCCCAGGCTAATCTGTTCGAACGCGGTGCCACACCGCGTGTCACCGCCCACGCCTCAAATCCCGGCCCGCAGCCCCGCGCGGTGATGCTGCGCTGGCAACTCTTCGACTACGAAGGCGAGCGGGCCATCGGTGAAGCGATGGAGAAGCAGGTCGTCATCCCGGCTGGCAAGACGGTCTCCGAATCCGTGCCGCTAAAGCTGGCGGCTACGGGCCTCGTGCTGGCTAGGGTCAGTGTGCGCGACGGAACGACCGAAATCGACCAGTCCAACCTGCCGCTGGCCTCGCTGCCGTATCCGAAATCGGCCAGCAAGCCCGATTGGCGCGAGCGCTTCGGCGGTTCGTTTGCCGGGGGTCTCGGCTGCGTGCAGAAATTCCAGGGTCTGGGCTTTGGCTGGATTCGCTGGCGGCCGCACATGAACGGCGAAGACCATCTGCCCAAGGAACCCAGACCCGCTGAGGCGTGGGCGTGGCGCTGGTTCGACCAGGAACTCGACGAGCAGGAAGCCCACGGCTGTTCGGCGCACTGTGTGCTCTATCCGCCGCCGAAGTGGATCATGGCACAGGGCCACCCGCTTCCCAAAGACATGCGCTGGGCGGCCGACGATCCGCGCTGGGACGACCTGCGTGTCGAGACCGTTTGGGATAAGTTCGTCCAAGACGCCGTGACACACTACCGGGGCCGTTCGCTGGTCTACGAAATCGAGAACGAGCCGGAATTCGACCACTGGGACGACTTTCAGGAGCAATACGCGAAGTTCACCATCCGCACCGCGCGGCAGATCAAGCGGACGGACCCCAAGGCGCGGGTGATGGTGGATAACGTGTATGGCATCCCCAGCGGCCTGAACCGAGTCTTCTTCCGAGCGGGCGGGCTGAAGTACATCGATGTCATGTCTTGGCATGACTATCACGAAGGCTGGCTCGCCGACGCCGCGGCCATTAAGCGGATGCGACAGAACCTGGACGAAGCCGATGGCCAACACGTGGAAATCTGGTTCAACGAAGGCTGGGCATTTACGAACACAGCTGTGGACGAGCCCCTCGCATGCACCCACCTGACCAGTGCCCAAAGCACCAACGCCATCGTCGACAGCGTGGCCGAACTGACTGTCAATGGGCAGGACAAAACGATTCTCTTCCACACCGCCTCCGAGAACCACGGCATGAGCTTCTGGGATTACAGCGGGCCGGGCACGATGCTGTGGGACTGGTATAGCTACCCCTTGCCATTGGCTCCAGCCTGGAACGTCCTGGCCCATCACATTGGCATCAGCGAGCGGATCGCGTTTGTGCGTCCGCCGGGCGCGAACTTCTGCATCTTCCAAGATCAGCGAAACGGCCGCGGTGTGATCATCGCCTATGCCGACCGCGAGTCGAAAAGCGACGCGACGGTCGAACTGCCCGACCTGGGCACGCCCCTGGTCGCCGAAGACATCATGGGCAACGCTGCTGCGGCGGCGAACCCGCTGACGCTGTCGACGACAGGCCGGCCGGTTATTCTGTACGCGGCGGATGGCAAGGTTTCCGGTCAGCAGTTTGCTGATCAGCTGTCTCCGCTCGATCGCAAGCACGTCGGCTTCGTAAGCGGCAGCAGCGGCGCGCCTGCCTGGAGCTTGCCGCCAGCGTGGGAAGGCGCCGGGAAGGGCCAGTCCGAAGGCAGCGTGGCGCTGGCCGATGGAAAACCCATCTGGAAGCTCGAACAAGTCTGGCCGCCGGACTGGAAGCAACGTGCCAATTTCCGGCCGATGGTCTGGACCGGCACCGATTGGAACGTGAAGGAGGGCGGCTTCGGCGGCCAGCCGGGCGCGTCGCTCAACGGCCGCGTACTGAACTTCGGCACCCGCGCGCCGCACGGCACTCCGCCGCAACGGCGCGTCGCCGGTTTGACGTTTGTCGCTCCGCAGTCGGGAACTTATCGCCTCCGCGGCACGGCCGAATGCCGCATCTGGGACGGTACCAACAAGACGACCCTGCGGCTGTTGCTCAAGTCGCCGTCCGGCGTCAAGGAAGTCGGCCAGGTAGTCATCCCGCACGGGGAAAGCACATCGCTGGAGACGCTGCACGCGACGCTGGCGGCTGGCGAAGAGCTCATGCTGCTACCGGAGATCGAGGGCATGTTCTCCGGCGGCGACTGCAAGCTGCGTGATCTGCGCGTGACGCTCGGCGAAGCCCCAGCGACCGCCGCAGTTGGCGGGCCGATCTATCGCTTGCCGGCCTCCTGGGAAGGTGTCAAGAAAGGCAGCACCGACGGCAACCCAATCGCCGCTGATGGTAAGCCGATCTGGCGGATCGACCGCGTCTATCCCGACCAGTACATCCTGGCCGAGAACTACTCGTCAGCCCCGTGGGACGGCACATCCTGGCACCCGACCGACCATGAACAAGGCGGTCAGCCGAGCGTGCGTGTCGAGAACGGCACCGCGAAGATCAGCGTCGGCGGCCCGTGGCAGAACAACGAATTCCAGAAGATCGCAGGTTTGGTTTTCGTCACGCCACAGGACGGAATCTATCGGGTCCGCGCCACGGCCAACAGCAAGCCGTGGACGGGCGGGGCCAAGTCCTTCCGGCTGGCGGTGCTCAAGAAGGACACCCAACGCGCTGCCGAAGTCAAACGTTTCGACTTGCCGCGCGACGGCCAGTCTGTGAAGATCGACTTCCAAGTCGAACTCACCGCCGGCCACGAGCTGGTCTTCCTGCCGCTCATGCCCGACTGGAACAACGCCACGACCACGACCATCGAGAATTTGACAGTTACCGCAGGACAGTGATGTCCGACGAAGGAGCCGCGGTACGTCTGCCAGGAGGGCGGCTACCAGGGCGGCGGCTTCCTGGCGGTGATGGATGCCGACTTCAAGATGCTCCAGTGCGGGTACTTCCCAGCTTCCGGGATGACCTGTGTCAGCGTCCGCGGAGGACACGTGGTGAATGCCGGCCACGTGAAGCAATACGAGGATGAGGCGACGCAGGTCGAAGCCCGCGCTTTTCAGCCGCTGCAGAAGCGATTCGGCGGCGGCCAGGACGGGTACTTCGCGGTCTTGCGGACCGGCGAGTAGGCCGCGAGCGCATGCGGTCTCAAGCCGCGCGGAACCGAGACCACTATTCCTGCGTGACGCATATTGGGAATTTCGCCGGACGCTGCCCGTTCGGCTTTCAACGGTTGGCCGAGCTCGAATGTCATAAGTTGTGACTGGCCATCTTGCCACTAGCACCAAACGGTTTTCGGGGTTGTCGGTGTCAAGAATGGGGTTTTGCGGTTTCGCATAGACGGACCGCCAGCTGGGGTCAGACGTACAGATTTCAGTTTTCGCGGTCGTGTGCTCAAGCCCATAAGAAGCCTTCTGCCCGCGAAAACTGAAATCTGTACGTCTGACCCCTCGTCTCGCGCCCTGTCCCTGCTGAACCGCTAAATCTCATTCTTTACGCGCAAGGGCCAAAGTAGCGTTTGGTGCTAGATGCAGGGCCGCGATGGATCAGGTACTTGCTTAAGGACACCGCCACCGGGTCAGCGTTGATGGCGCGAACCGTGAGTTGCCGGCCGCCGGAGGCGTTGAGGACGGAGATCGCACGTGTCTGGCCGGGGGAGAGGTCGAAGAAGTTATCCTCGAACACAGCCCCGCAGACCGTGGGGAACTCCAGCGTGACCTGCCGGGCGAAGGCGTCGGTGGCGATCTCGATTCCGCCGCGGGATGGTTTCATCGTCAATTTTGCCTTGGGCAGGTGCAGGTAGCGTTCGGAGGTCAGGAGCAGCGTGGATTCCCGGCCGCCATGAGTCGCACGGAGGAATTCCGATCGCAGGGAGATCTCGCCGAAGGCCGTGAGGTCGAGGCAGCGCTTCGACTCTGCCGGCGGAAGGGAGACCTGGACCTCCAGTTAATCGTGGTATAGTCGTGCCAATCGCCTTCCAACGGCCAGTTGCCTGTGGGCGAGCCGCCGTAGGGGGAACTGATGTGGAAGATGCGCGTGGGATCGAGGCGTTGACACGCCTCGGGGAGCAGTTCCTCAAAGATGGCCCGCTTGGCATCGGAGACGCTGCCCGTGGGAGTCCACAGGTATTGCTCGTTGCCGCCGACCCCGAGCAGCAGGCAGGGGTGGTTACGCAGCCGGCGGATCAGCTGTTCGACCTCAGCGCGGCAGTTGTCGAGAAAGGCCGTGTCGCCCCGACGATGGTCATACCAGCCGAACATGAAGTCCTGCCAGACGAGGATCCCCCGACGATCGCACTCTTCGTAAAACGAATCAACGGGAAGCACACCTTCACCCCAGACGCGAATCACGTTCATGTTGCCGTGCTCGGCCAGATCGAGCAGTTGCTTGGCGCGATCCGGCTGCCAGACATTGGTCAGGCCTTCGAGCGGCGCCCAGTCGCCGCCGCGCAGGAAGATGGGTCGGCCGTTGATGTCGAAGCGGAAACGCTTCTCGCCCGTGGCAGGATCCAGCAGGACGGGCTTGATTTCACGGAGGCCGAAAGGGATGTGGCGGTGGTCGAGGATGTGCTCGCCGGAGCCCACGGCGATGTCCAGGCCATAGAGATTGGCCTCGCCATGCATTCGCGGCCACCAGAATTTCGCATCCTGAAGAGGAATCGCGATGTCGGCACCGGTGGACGGGACGTCGGTTGTGCCCTTGGCGATCTCCCGGCCGGTAGGATCAGTCAAGGTCCATTGCGCTGTGGATCTGCCGCCAGCGGCGGCAATGTGAACGCGGACGGTGGCCGAGCGATAGTCGGGGGCGAGATCGGTGCGGATGCAGACATCATCGATCCAGCTTGGGCCGGGTGAATCCAGGAGGACGTCGCGATACACGCCCGCCTTCATGAAATTGGGCTTCCGACGCGGCCGCAAACGAGATCGGGGAAAGCAGAAGCATCCAGGTGATGATAGATCTCATAGCCACGAGAAGGGTGAAAAGAGACAACGGAAATCGTCGTAGCATGCTGGTCTTCCGGAAACACAACGAGGCGCAACGCGCGCCGGATGTCCATGCCGCAAGGTCAACGCTGCGCTGAGCCGACATGCAGCACGACGGGCGAAGCGCCCCAGTCCGCGGGCGGCGTCAGTTCCGCGCTGCCGGCAGGAAGCGCGCCCGCGTCCTGGCGTTTGCCCGTGAACGGGTGATACCACTGGGCCTTCAACGATCCGGCCAGTCCCTCCAGCTTCAGCGAAAACGGCCGGGCCTTGTTCAGAAAGACCACGTACTCCCTGCCCGGCTCGGCCAGGCAGTAGCCGTCGCTGACGACGCCATCGACAGGGTCCAATCGCCAGTAGGCTGTGGTCTCAAAGAAATCGCGCAAGTGCTTGAAGTAGGCGTAGCCGGGAGGGTTATCCTGCGGGCGCAGCACATCCCAGGCCGTGTAGGTGTAGTAATAGCACCCGTACCCGCCCGCCATGCAGACCTCCCAGCCGCGGCGGCAGACTTCCTCGGGCGACTGCACGACGTTGTAGGTCTTGTCGGCCAGGCCCTGGGGGCCATGTTCATAGCCCAGCAGGTAAAATCGCGTGCCATCCTCGTAGACAAAGTGCCGGGGATACTGGGGATCGACGATCAGAAAACATGGCCGGCCGCTCTCGCGCGAGTTGACGTAGTGGTTCGGATTCGGCACTCGGCGGTACGTGGTCTGAAAGCCCCGTTGACCTTTCTCGTCGGTCAAGGCCAAGCCGTAAGAATCGCCCTCGACCAGCATGCCGTGGATCACGGCCCAAACGCCTCGGCGCTGAACGCGGACCTGTTGTTCTATGCAGCCGAGATTCGGCGAATGGTCGCTCCCGCCTTCAAGATGACGCCGGCAGAGTTGGATGAGTTGGCGAACCTGTTTCCCGTGATCGACATGGGACTGCGCGTGCATCGGCTGAGCGAGAGGTTCTCTGTATTCATCGAACGGCTCAAGCGTCGGCAGGAGGCGACCGACAGGGCGGCGGACAAGATGACAGCGGTCGAGGTCGGAGAGGGAACGGCAGCGACACAGTCGGCCGGCGAGGTGTAGCGGCACCCGGCGGGAGGCAGTCGAATAGGTCGATGCGAAGAAACTACGTTTTGATACCCAACACGAACGGGGGGAATGCCTAGCTCCGAGGGCGCGGTCGGGGCAGCTACTTCGAGCGGCCACAACGGTGGCGCCCGTCGGGCCCAGGCGGAGGTCCACCGCCAACCCGCGGGCGATTCTTCGCCCCGTTGACAAACGGAGTGTCGCGACCCGTTCCATTGACAGCGGTTACCGTCTTGACCTTGACAGCCTTATCGTCGAGAATCGACGTAAGTCCTTATGCGTCGGTCTGTTTCTTGACAGCGTCAGTGTCCGCCACCAGTGCTGGTGTCAGACACTAACCTTGTCAATTCAGACAATAAGGCTGTCAAGGTTTCGACAATAACGTTGTCAACCATCCATACAAGTCGGGGGGAATTACGTGGCGCACACTTTGGCTATTTGATGCGGAAGTGCCCCCACCTCTCTGCGACGCACGGCACCGGCGCGAAAACCTGCCGGATCAGAGCCGCAGATAGATAAACAAAAGAGCGAGCTGGGACGCCCCAACGGCTCAGACGTGGCCGCGACGCTCCTCGACGACAGTATTCCGGCCATGACAGTAGGTCACGCGAGTATCGGTTGGAGCAGGTGATCAGGTCTTCGTCGCCGGTCACCGTACGAAGTCAGGCCGCGTCGGAGATTCCCTCGAAAGGCTGATCAGGAGCGTAATGCGTGTTACGTGCGTCGGTCCTAATCGCAGGCGGGCTGATCGGGCTTTTCACGCCGGCGGCAATCGCCAGCGGCGGTGAAGCGTCGAAGCCCAAAGAAATCCTGCTTCTCTATAGCTATCGCCACTTGATGCCCATCAACTTCGAGTGGGATCGCGGAATTCGCGAGTCGCTGGAGTCGGACCTGGGAGAACCGGTCACGATCGATATTGAGTATCTCGACTTCCTGCGGCTGAACAACCGCGATTACCGAGAGAAGTGGTTGGATCTATTGCGTCTGAAATACGGCGAATTGAAGCCGGACGTGGTGATTTCAGTGCATGACCCAACTGCGGAGTTCCTGATCGAGAACCACCGTAGCCTGTTTCCGGATGCAGCGGTCGTCTTCTGCTCAATCAGTGAGAGGATGCGAGACCGCCTGCCTTTGGCGCCCCAAATGACGGGGGTCCTGTATCGCCTCGATTTCAGGAAAACGTTGGAATGCGCTCGGCGTCTGCGGCCGACAACTCAGAAGGTGATTGTGGTGAGCGGGTCGGGGGAGATCGGCTTGGCGCTGGTGGCCGGAGCAAAAGCCGCATTCGCCAATGAAAGTCAGATCGACTTCGCCTACTGGACGGGCACCCCCATCGAGGAATTATGTACCCAGGCTTCGCGATTGCCCTCGGATAATGTGATCCTATTCCTCGCCCACGACGTCGACCAGGAGGGCAGATTCTCCACGTCTTCTTCCGATGTGCTGGGCAGCATCTCTTCCGTCGCGAGCGTCCCGATCTTTGGACTCTATGACACGTTGCTGGGGCAAGGAATTGTTGGCGGCTGCTTGGCACCGGTGGAGGCACAGGGAAGGCGCGCCGGTGAGGTCGCGATTCGGATCTTGCGGGGCGAGAGTCCCGGTGACATCCCTTTCACGGGAATCGAGATGAATCGCTACGCTTTCGATTGGAGGCAGCTCCGACGTTGGGGGATCCGCGAACAGAATCTGCCGGAGGGGTCGCGAGTCGCATTTCGGGAGCCGTCGCTGTGGGAGGAATACTGGGGCTACATCACTACCGGGGCGGCGGCGGTCTTGCTGCAAGCACTACTGATCGCGGCGTTACTTGTGAATCGGAGAAAGCGATTGCGTGCCGAACACTCGCTGGCGGATCGGCTGCAATTTGAGACCTCGCTTTCCGGCTTGTCGGCACGCTTTGTCGATGTTGTGCCGCAAACCGTGGACCGTGAAATTGAGTGTGCGCTCGAAAAAGTCACCAACCTCCTGGCCTTGGACCGCGGGACGGTTTTCGAGGTCTCCAGCGACGGGTTACAGTTGCGAGCGACGCTGTCCTGGGTGCGCGCCGGTCAGTCGCCGGCGGTGCCTTGGCGGCCGTGGTGTTCAAGGCCGTTCACCCCGACGACAAGTAAGTCCACTGGACATCAGCCACCCTTTTTTGGATCCCAGTCCACACTAACCAATGGAGAAGCACGTCATGGTTCGCAGTCCATTTCGCCACTTGGTCGCCGCGGCGACTACGCTCGCCTGCGTCGGCTGCTTGGTCGGCGCCGCCACTAGGGCGGAAGCCCAACAGAAGAGGCCGAACATTGTCATCATTTGGGGTGACGATGTCGGACAATCGAACATCAGTGCCTACACCCAAGGAATGATGGGCTACCGGACGCCGAACATCGATCGGATTGCCCGAGACGGATTGCTGTTCACCGACTATTACGCTGAGCAAAGTTGCACGGCGGGCCGGGCATCGTTCATCACGGGTCAACACGGCATGCGGACGGGACTCACCAAGGTCGGCCTGCCGGGAGCCAAGCTCGGACTACGGAAGGAGGACCCCACCATCGCCGGGTTGCTGAAGGCCCAGGGGTACACCACCGGTCAGTTCGGCAAGAACCACCTCGGCGACCGCAACGAGTTCCTGCCGACCGTCCATGGGTTCGACGAATTCTACGGCAATTTGTACCACCTCAACGCGGAAGAGGAACCGGAGTTGCGGGACTACCCCAAGGACCCCGCGTTCCGCAAGAAGTATGGTCCGCGCGGCGTGCTCGATTGCCGGGCCACGGACACCGACGATCCAACCGAGGATCCGCAGTTCGGCAAAGTTGGCAAACAGTCGATCAAGGACACCGGCCCGCTCACCCGGAAGCGGATGGAAACGATCGACGACGACGTGGCCCAGCGGGCCGCGGAATTCATTCAGCGACAATCCAAGGCCGGGGAGCCGTTCTTCGTGTGGGTGAACTTCACACACATGCACTTCCGCACGCACGTCAAACCGGAGAGTCTGGGCCAGTCGGGGCGTTGGATGGGCGAGTATGCGGACGCGATGATCGACCACGACAAGAACGTCGGAGCCGTGCTGCAGGCCCTGGACGACGCGGCGATTGCGGACAACACGTTCGTCATGTACAGCACCGACAACGGTCCGCACATGAACAGCTGGCCGGATGCCGCCATGACCCCGTTTCGCAATGAGAAGAACTCGAATTGGGAAGGGGCCTACCGCGTGCCGTGCATGGTTCGCTGGCCAGGCAAGATCAAACCGGCGACCGTCTCCAACGAGATCGTCTCCCACCTCGACTGGCTGCCGACCTTGCTGGCGATGGCGGGTGACCCCAACGTGACGGACAAGCTGCTCAAGGGTTATCGCGCGGGCGACATGACCTACAAGGTACATCTCGACGGTTATAACTTGGTGCCCTATCTGACCGGTCAAACCGACAAGTGCCCGCGGGAGTCGTTCCTCTACTGCAACGACGACCAACAGCTGACCGGCCTGCGGTACGACAACTGGAAACTCGTGTTCCTGGAACAGCGAGTCCGGGGCACCCTGCAAATCTGGGCGGAACCCTTCGTTTCACTGCGTGTGCCGAAGATCTTCAATCTCCGACTTGATCCCTACGAGCGAGCCGACGTGACCTCGAACACCTACTACGACTGGCTGCTGGATCATGCGTTCCTGCTGGTGCCCGCTCAGGACTATGTCGGCCAGTTCCTGATGTCCTTCAAGGATTATCCGCCGCGCCAGAAGGCGGCCAGTTTCAACTTGGACGAAGTAATGCAGAAGATCCAGGAGAGTGGTGGCTCGAAGTGAGCGTTGAAATGTGCAGCGGCAGGCCGAAACTGAGGTCTCTGCCACCCGTTGAGCAGCAAACCAACAAAGGGAACGGAGAAGAACAAGGAAATGCCGTTCCAACTCCGCTTCCCCAAGCCTGTTGTTTGACCACGACATACGGCTCCACGAGGACAACTAACCATGAAAAACGAACTCGTCTTCGCTGCCGCCTTGTGTGGCCTACTCGCGCCGCTCGTGCAGGCAGCTTCGCCCGACGACGGTCGTGTGCTGCCGTTCCCGCCGACGCCCTCGGCCAGCGTCGCCGGCCCGACGATCCAGGAGTCCACGATGAAGTGGCGGGTCGCACCCGAACGCCTGAAACCGGGCGCCCCGAACGTGCTGATCGTCCTGATCGACGACGTCGGCTTCGGTTTGCCCGACACTTTCGGCGGCGAGGTCCACGCCCCCGCGCTGACGCAACTGGCGCAGATTGGCCTCTCGTACAACGCATTTCACACGACCTCGATTTGCTCGCCGACCCGCGCGGCACTACTGACCGGACGCAACCATCACCGGGTCGGCAACGGGACCATCGCCGAGCGGGCCTCCGATTTCGATGGCTACACCGGCATCATTCCCAAGACTTCCGCCACACTGCCCGAGGTGTTGCAGCATTACGGATACAAGTCGGCGGCATTCGGTAAGTGGCACAACACACCGGCGAACCAGACCACCGCTATGGGGCCGTTCGACCGCTGGCCCACCGGACATGGGTTCGACTATTTCTACGGCTTTCTGGCCGGCGAAACGTCGCAGTGGGAACCCAGGCTGTACGAGAATCTGAACGCGGTCGAGCCGCCGCACGATGAGAAGTATCACCTGACCGAGGATATGGTCGAAAAGGGTCTGGCCTGGGTGAAGCGGCACCAAGCCTTTTCCCCCGACAAGCCGTTCCTGATGTATTGGGCACCGGGTGCCGCCCACGGCCCGCACCACATCTTCCCAGAGTGGGCCGACAAATACGCAGGAAAGTTCGACGACGGCTGGGACAAGTACCGCGACCGCGTCTTCGCCCGGCAGAAGCAACTTGGTTGGATTCCAGCCGACACGGAACTGACACCGCGGGATGAGACCATGGCGTCGTGGGACAGCATTCCCGAAGCGGAGCGGCCGTTCCAGCGCCGGCTGATGGAGGTGTTTGCCGGATTTGTCGAGCACACCGACGCGCAGGTCGGCAAGCTGCTCGCGGGGCTGGAGCAACTCGGCGTCCGCGACAACACGATCGTGCTCTACATCTGGGGTGACAACGGTTCCAGCGCCGAAGGCCAGAAGGGGAGTGTTAGCGAACTGCTCGCCCAGAACAACATCCCAAACACCATTGAACAGCAGTTGGCGGCGCTCGAGCAGGTCGGGGGGCTGGCGGCCCTTGGCTCGTCCAAGGTGGATAACATGTATCACGCCGGCTGGGCGTGGGCGGGGAGCACCCCGTTCCGGTCCACCAAGCTGGTCGCGGCCCACCTCGGTGGCACCCGCAATCCGCTGGTCATTTCGTGGCCGAAGGGGATCAGGCCTGACAAGACGCCACGTTCTCAGTTTCACCACGTCAACGACATCGTGCCGACGCTCTACGAAGTGATCGGCATCCGGCATCCCGAGGAAGTGAACGGCTTCAAACAAGACCCGCTGGACGGCGTCAGCATGGCCTACACCTTCGTCGATGCGCAGGCCGCAGGCCGGAAGAAGATGCAGTACTTCGAGAACAACGCCAGCCGAGGCATCTACGACGACGGCTGGTTCGCCTGCACCTTCGGCCCGTTCGTCCCGTGGGATACGCCGAGCACGGCCGCGAGACTGAAGGGTTGGGATGCCAACAAGGACGTGTGGGAACTATACGACCTGACGAAGGATTTCTCACAGGCCGTGAATCTCGCCGACCAGGAACCGGAGCGTCTCACGAAAATGAAGGAACGCTTCATGGTCGAGGCGAAAGCGAACAAGGCACTGCCCATTGGCGGCGGGCTGTGGACGCGGTTCCACCCTGAAGATACCATCGGCAGCCCGTACAAGTCGTGGCGGTTTGACGCGACCACCACCCGCATGCCCGAGTTCGCCGCTCCGGGCCTTGGCAAACGCAGCAATCACGTCGCCATTGATGTCGAGGTCGGCAGGGAGGCGTCCGGGGTGCTGTACGCCCTGGGCGGCGCGAGTGGCGGACTCAGCGTCTACCTGGACAAGGGGCAACTCGTCTATGAGTACAACATGCTCATCCTGGAGCGGACTACCGCCAAGAGCGAGGGACAGCTTGCTCCCGGAAAGCACAGGATCGAGGTCAGCGAGACGATCGCCAAGCCCGGTGCTCCGGCGGATGTGGTGCTGCAGGTGGACGGGAAGGAAGTGGCCCGCGCGCATGTCAAGCGTACGGTGCCGGGGGCCTTCACCGCGAGCGAGACGCTCGATGTGGGCGTCGATCTCGGCTCGCCCGTGTCGCTCGACTATTTCGACCGCGCACCGTTCAAGTTCGATGGCAAGATCGAAAAGGTCACAGTCGAGTTGAAGTAGAGATCTGATTTTGGAGGGGGATTATCGAGAAGGATTCACAAGAAAGCTTCCAGGGAAACCAGATATGAAAATGAAACCGATCACACTCCTGTCCGTCCTCAGCCTCGCGATGGGAACATTGCCTGCGCCGACCGCCAGGGCGCAGGAGATCCTACCCTTCCCACCCACACCATCCGCCTCCACCGCGGGGCTGTGGATGCAGGACTCAATCTACAAGAAGCGCGTCGAGCCGAAGCGTCTGGACAAGGACGCGCCGAACATCCTGATCATCCTGATGGATGACGTTGGGCCGGGCACGCCCTCAACCTACGGTGGCGAGATCAACACGCCGACGCTCGATCGCGTGTCGAAGGCGGGCATCTCCTACAATCGTTTCCACTCCACCGCCATGTGCTCGCCCACCCGCGCCGCGCTGCTCACCGGGCGGAATTATACGCGCGTCTGCAATGGCCAAATTTCGGCGATTGCCAACGACTTCGATGGATTCAGCGGTACCATTCCGAAGTCCTCAGCGACCGTTGCGGAAGTGCTGAAAGACTACGGCTACAACACCGGGGCCTGGGGCAAGTGGCACAACACGCCCGAAGAGCAGCTCACGTCCAAGGGGCCGTTCGACTATTGGCCGACCGGTTATGGCTTCGAGTACTTCTATGGCTTCCTCGCCGGCGAGGCCTCGCAGTATGAACCGACCCTGGTGCGCAACACCACCTACGTCACCGAAGAAAAGCCCAAGGGCTACCACCTCACCGAAGATATCGCCACGGATGCGATCAAGTGGCTCCGGGAACAGAAGGCTTACGCACCGGACAAGCCGTTCTTCATGTATTGGGCGCCGGGCGCAGCGCATGGACCGCACCAGATTTTCAAGGAGTGGGCCGACAAGTATCAGGGCAAGTTCGACGACGGCTGGGACAAGTACCGCGAGCGCACCTTCGCACGCGCCAAAGCCAAAGCTTGGATTCCGCAGGACGCCCAACTGACGCCGCGCCCAGCTTCCATGGCTTCCTGGGACTCCATCGAATCGGGCGGCGCCGGAAAGTCAGCCAGTTTGGCCGCATCCGGGTGTGTGTAGCGCATCACCACTGGAACGCTGGCATCGTGCCAAGTGGCGATCAGATCGCCATCCGCTTGCCGTTCGATGGAGACGACTTGATCCGAGCGGCCTTGTAGGGTGGGCCAGAGCGGACTCTTTCCGACCGACCCAAGACCGTCACTCGACTCAGCCCTTGTCGGAGCACCTGACCTGCCAAGAACCGAGCGCCGGCCCACCAGGATCCGCTTCCCATCCGATCAGACCGCGTATCGCCGTCTCGGCCGGATACTCTACCGGCACGGCACGTTCGATGGCCGCCATGCCATTCTTTGAGCGGATGGTCAGGCCGCGTTGATCGGCCCGGAGCGACACCGCGGGAAAGGGTCCGCGCGGCGACGTTCCGAGCGCATGACGAAAGACAGCGCTCGGCGCGGGTCTCAGACCCCGGCGGAACTGTCGACCGCCAGGTCTGCCGCGATTCCAAGAGATCTTCGGTCGACAGGACCGGTCATTCGCCGAGTCGGTACTTCCAGTAATCCGGGTGGCGGCTGTGATGCTTGACCACCAGAATCCGCAGGCAGTCTTCTTCGTGCCGGTAGTAGATGGCGTACGGGAACCGCCGCATCAGGTAACGGCGGACGTCCTCCTCGACCACCGCCCACCGAATAGGCGCGGCCTGGATTTTGGAAATCGCCGCGTCAAACTGGCGCAAGAAGCGTTCACCCAGACCCGGAACGCGTTGTTGGTAGAATCGCACCGCGTCCAGGAGTTCCTCTTCGGCGTCGGGGTGATAGACGATCTTCATCCCAGAACTCGCCGTGCTGCGTCCATCACCTGTTCGTGGGAACGGCCGATTGCTTGGCCGGAAGTGAGTTCTGCGTCGCGACGCATCGCCTGCTGGATGGCATCTTGATCTTCACTGTCCGAACTCGGCAGGCCCTCGTCAATGCTGGCCCACAGCGCCTGCGCCAGTGTCACACGGTCGACCAGTGGCATCGTCATCGCCGCCTGCAGCACTTCATCGTTCGACATGTTCAACGCCCTCCTGCCGCATTCTACCGTCTGACCAGCGGTTCCGCCAACCGTCATTCGCACGCCGTCCCGTCACCCTGTCACCCCCTCACCTTGTCACCCCCTCACCTTGTCACCCCGTCATCCTCCCGGCCTCGGCCAGTTCGCTGGCCACGGTCTGCCGCAGCACTTGGTTGTTGCGCAGCGACTGCGGCTCGACACCTTGGACGATCTGCTCGGCTTGGGACACCAATTCGTCCAGATCTTGGTTGGAACGGACATTGAGCTGGCGGAAGCGGCGGAAGAACCGCAAAACGGGGACTGGCTCCGATCAGGACGATCGGTGCCTGTCCCCGTTTTGCAACGGGAAGAGGTTCTCGATCGTGGAGTCGCGGAATACCTTGGGCTTGTTGTCGCTCTGGCCCGTGAACGGGTGGATCGCCGGGCTACGGTGTTGAACATCCTGAGGACGGGCGGCGCGCTGGACCACTTCAGCCAGCTTCAGGGGGAACTCACGCGTCTGCGGACCGAAACCGAATCGCTACGCCAGCGTCTGCGAACGGCGGAGTCGCTGGAAGCCGGACAGACGGAGCTGAAGATTGAACGCGCACAATTGCTCACTCGTCTCCGCCAGGACCACCACGAACAAGGCGAGCTCTACAAAGCCGCGATTCTCACGTTCGAAGAGCTGTCCAGCAACCTGTACGAAAAACCGGGCAGCCTGACGATCAGCCAGGAGGAAAGCGGTCCGAGATTTGAAGTGCGGATCCACGGCGAGAAGAGCAAGGGCATCAACAACATGCAGATCTTCTGCTTTGACTGGATGCTCGCTCAGATGTGCGCCGCCCGGAAGGTTGGCCCTGGGTTCCTCGTCCACGACAGCCACCTGTTCGACGGTTCCGATGAACGTCAGGTGGCCAAAGCTCTGGAACTAGGCGAAAAGACGGCGAAGAAGATCGGCTGGCAATACATCGTTACGATGAACACGGACGTTCTGCCGGCCAGTTTTGCAAACCATGAGTCGATCGTCGAGCCCCGCCTGTTGGATTCAGACGACGGGGGACTTTTCGGCGTTCGGTTTGGTTGACCGAATCATCTGTCGCTGCGACACAAGGTCGCACGGTTCTAGCGAACAGATTACTGATCGCTGCGCAAAGAATGTTACACTCGAACGGACTCGAAGACTTCAACCTTCGTGTTTCTTGCTGCGAGGAGGCTAACCTCCTTTGCGCAACGGTCAGTAATACACTCACTGCAGGCAGGTTACCGCGATGAGCACCCGCCCGGACATGCTCGAAGGTCCAGGACGCGGTAGGGCGTATCCTGCACGGCTCTGGAGAGCCATGCTACGTGTTAGTCTGTCGCCTTGGCGGGCCGGCGTTTAGCGCCGCTGGCGCGAGGCGAAAGGCCGACACCGGCCGCCCGGGTTTGGTCGGCGGCTTGCACGCGGTCCAGCGCCGCTTTGTCCAGGTCGCCGATGAAGGGGTTCGATTGCTCGGCCAGCACACGCTGTTGCGCGAGACAACGCTCAAAGATTCGCGCCAGGTCGTCCATCTCGATTTGTTCGTTGCCACGCTGTAATGCTTCGGCCGCAGCGCCGCGCACCAGCGTCATCAAGTAGTCCGGCACGCCGCGGCTGGCCAGATAGAACCGGCCAGCCAAGTCGGCGTTCGCCAGGCTGGATGTCTCTGCCAGCGGCAAGCTCTCATCCAGCTTCTTGAGCATGCCGCAGAACTCGCGCTGGCCTTGTGGCGTGCGTCAGGTGAAACAGCGGAGGGTCAGCCGTTGCTTGAACCGGCGTTCGGTGTGCTCGGCGCTGAGCACGTACTCGGCCTCCGGCATGCCGCACACGACCACCGGGAGGCCCGTGTTGACGATCAGCACCTTGAGCCACTGCGAAGCCTTGGTCATGACCTTGGCCCGGTCCACGTCGAACAGGTGGTGAAATTCGTCGAGCACGATCAGTTCGACGCCGCAGTGTAGGGTGGGCCAGAGCGGGTCAGGCGAGAACGCTCTCCAAATGGTAAGAACGGAGATTTGCCGTGGAACCGTCCCAGGCCAAGAAACCGAACGCCGGCCCACCGGGATCCGCTGAGCATTACGAACGAATCGCATCGCACGAGATGGCGAGTCTATCCTGGTGGGCCGGCGCTGGTCCGCACCCGATTTCCGGCTCGCCGACTTGGTCGCGCTGTTGGTTGGGACTGTTGGTTGCCGCTGGTCCGCTCGCTCGCGGATCGCCCGTTTCAACACCCGCCACTGATACTCGGTCATGGGATCGCAGAATGGCGTGTCGTAGGGTTTTCATGAGCACGGCATACGAGGGCGGCTCGAAGCCCAGACAGAAGCCGACGACCATGCGGCTGTAGTAGTCGATGAGCAGCGAGAGCCAAGGCTGGCCGATGGGGCCGGCCTCCGTGCCGACAACGACCTTCAACGGGCTGTGGTCGATCTCGACCCGTTGCAAAACGCGCGTGGACAATTGCTGCGGTGACGTGGGGGCGTGGCGGCGGTCGGTCTTCGGGCCACGGCGGGGCTTGTCCCCGTCGAGCCATGTTCAAAACCAGATCAGTTCCCTTGAATCGCCGCTTCTTTCTTCATCACTGCCCGGCTTGCCCGGGTAGGATGATGTTCCCATGCTATACGGCATGCCTTCCCTGACGCCCATTTACACGCGCGAGAACTGCCGGTTCTCTTGCCCGCTGCAGTGGGGCTTGACCGTCTTCTGGCGGAAGCCAGAACTGGATGACGGCTGATACCAAGACTTGGCCACAGCAACCGAACCCGATGGTATTCGCCTTCTGTCACATCGCTTCTCGGAACCTGAAACCAGCCAATTCGCGATCAGTACCCAGCCCCAGGTGTCACCGCTGCTGGTCGTTCAACGTGTGAAAGGTCGACTGCAGCATTTGATGCGACAGCGTGTGCCCAAGGCATTCCAGGGCAACTATGCGATCCGTAGCGTCGGAACCGTCACACGGGAAACGGTTGAGGCGTACGCAGCCGATCAACTGGGTCACCATCGCATGGCAGACCCAGGTGTCCAGACGCGATTCGCAAAGTATCAAATCGAACGCCCGGAGGTTGATTTGTCGCAGCCGCAACGGACTTCCCACGGGATGTACTGGTACAACCTTCACGTCGTTCTGGTTCATCGCGAACGCTGGACGGAGGTTCGGGATGATGTGCTGCAGCGAGTCCACGACATGATCATCAAATCAGCGGATGCGAAAGGATATCGACTCTCCCGTGCGGGTATTCTGGCGGATCACGTGCATCTCTTGCTGGGTTGCCCCATCGAGGCAGCGCCCGAGGAAGTCGCCTTGGGATTTCTGAACAATCTGGCCTATGCGCATGAGATGAAGCCAATCTACCAATACGGCGGTTTCGTGGGCACGGTTGGTGAGTACACGACGAAAGCCATGGGATCGGGAACACCGCTCCACGCAGACAAGCTGCGAGGTGGCGAGGAGAACGGATGAGGGGAGCCGTTTCTGGTTGTGAACGCCGTTCCATGCAGGCAAGCTGCATGGTGACGTGCCCTCGGTGGCGGCGTATTGCCGGGCCACCGAGAGCTTGCGTTGAGCGAGAGGTTTTGCCAACCGATCGGAAGGCTTGACCTCGACGAGCCGCTTTTGGCCGCGGGTCATCTCCACCAGGAAATCGGGCACGATGTAGCTGCAACCCGCGTTGGCTTCCTTGCGGGGCCGCACGTCCGGCGCGGCTTTGAGCAACTCGATGTGCAAGGTATTGCCCTGCTCGCGCCACTGGTACCAGATGGTCAGCGGTTGCTCCTGGATGTCGATCAGCAGTTGACGCTTGCTGGAGAAGACGGTCCGGCCGAGGGCCCATTTGTCCGCGCGCAGCAGGGCTTGGCGGATTACGACGAAGGGCTTCATTGCCGCCGGGTGGGCCGGCGCGAGGTACAGGCTCCGACCGGCCAGCAGCGTCAGGTCGACTTCGGTCGGTGAGAGGAAGTGTTCCAGGTGGATGGTCTTGTCGTCCGTCGGTTCCAGCGTGGCGAGGTCTTCTTCGTTCAGTGCGACGCACTGCTCGGCGCTGTAGGGATAGCCCTTGGCGATCTGGTCGGCCGGTACGCGGCCGTGTTTGGGGCAGCACTTGTGATACTCGATGTGTTCCCCGCAGCCGGCGTGGAGTTGGCGCAGGGAGACGGCGGCGGTGGAACTGATCGTGGGATAAGCCTTGACGGGGACACAGCAGGAGCCGAGCCGGAGTTGGCCGGACCAACTGGCGCGGCTGGCCGGTGGCGCGGTGGCCACCGGCGATGGATCAACGAGCAGAGTTGTGGACATGGGGTCTCCTCCAAAAGGTAACAGCTAAGCAGGGGCACCGAATGCGCAAGAAAAAGGCCGCCCGACAGGCGTAAGCCCATCGCGCGGCCAGGAGCTGCAGCACAGGACCGTCGCGAGACGGTCTCCCGCGTACGGGCCGGTCGCAGACCGAGCCAGGAAACTGCGTGGTGGGAAGACTCGCGCGGAGCGAATCGGCCCACCGTCGCCCTCTCACCCCTCGCACCTTGCGGCGTGAGGGGTGAGAGGGCACCGGTGAAAGCTATGCTGCAGCACCTACATAGTATGCCTCACAAGAGGGGTTTATTTAGCGCCCAGGATGGTCCGCAGCTTCCCCTCGGCTAGACTTGAGCTCGTTGGCGAACGGCAGATTCCCTGTTAGTCTGCACTCGCCCAACGACAAACGGCGTCAGTCACGCGCGGGTCACCTGGAGATTGGCCGCGTTGCCTGCCGATGGCCAGCTCGTGGAGGAAGCCGTCGTCGTATTATACCGCCTTTTGCTGAAGGACGAAGGAGATAGCCGCATGCGGAGAATGGTCATCGTCACGGTTGCAGTGCTTTCCGGCGTGGCCGGATTGGATCTTGCGGGCGAGTTCGGC